>JACDBE010000274.1 GCA_013695075.1 Acidimicrobiia bacterium | reverse complement strand
GTGTGGTTGCCGGCGTTGCCCACCCGCGCCCGCCCGATGTAGCGGGCCAGCGCCATGCCGACACCCCCCACCCGGCGCTTCACCCAGGAGGCGTCGGCCAGCTTGATCATCACCGTGGCATGGATCTTCTCCCAGATGCGGGGAACGGCGAAGAACAGGGTGGGCTGCACCTCGCGCAGGTTGAGCTGCACGGTCTCGATCGACTCGGCGAAGTTGAGCACGGTGCCAGCGGCCGCCATCGTCCACGTGGAGAAAATGCGTTCGGCGACGTGGCACAGGGGCAGGTAGGTGAGGATCTGGTCGTCCGGTCCCGGCTTGTGGTTGCCGGGCAGCCTGCCGTCGACGTTGACGATGGTGTCCATGGCGAACTCGGCGTTGCGATTGGACAGCATGGCCCCCTTGGGGGGCCCGGTGGTCCCCGAGGTGTACACCAGCGTCATGATGTCGTCGGGTTCGGCCGCCGCCATCCGCTCCTCGACGGCGCCCAGGTGGTGCAGCCGGTGCTCGGCACCTATCGCCATGAAGGCATCCCACGACAGCAGCCGGGGGTCGCGATAGCTGCGCACCCCCCGCGGCTCGCAGTAGATGATGCGGTGCAGGTTGGCGAACCGGTCGCCGGGCAGACCGAGCACCTTGTCGATCTGTTCCTGGTCCTCGGCCAGGTGCACCCTGGCGCCGCTGTCGGCCAGCAGGTACTCCACCTCGGCGGCGGGATTGGTGGGGTACATCCCCGTGGTGGTGGCCCGCACCGCCACCGCGGCCACGTCGAGGATGATCCACTCGGGGCGGTCCTCGGAGTGGATGGACACCACCTCGCCGACGTCGATGTCCATGGCGAGCAGACCGTGGGCGGCGGTGAGCACCTGATCCCACAGCGATCCCCAGGTGATCTCCCGCCAGATCCCCAGGTCCTTCTCCCGCATGGCCACCGCATCGGGCCGCTGCTGTGCCCAGCAGCGCACCCGCCAGGCAACGGTGCGATAGCCGGCCTCGACCCCTGGTGCGCCGCCCCGCTCCATGGTCGCCGTCACGAATGCCTCCCCTCGGCGGCCCGAGGTCCCTCCGCCTGGCTACACGATAGGGAAGCGGACCGCCCCGCGCTCGGCAAGCGAGCGCCGACCGGCTGGTCCCCCGGCCACCCCTCCTCCGTCTGTGGAGAACCAGACGTACTGCTGAAGCTGGTTAGATCGAGCCGGACAATACCGACGGGACCGCGCAGCCGGCGCCGCCTGACAGATGGAGACGCGATGAGCAGGGCCACGAGAACGGACACGCAGGCGCCGGCGCAGCAGGTCGCCGATAGCCACGATCTGATCCGCGTCCTTGGCGCCCGCGAGAACAACCTCAAGGACATCAGTGTCGAGCTCCCCAAGCGCCGGCTGACGGTGTTCACCGGCGTCTCCGGCTCGGGCAAGAGCTCATTGGTGTTCGGCACGATCGCCGCCGAGTCCCAGCGGATGATCAACGAGACCTACAGCGCCTTCGTGCAGGGCTTCATGCCGACACTGCCGCGACCGGAGGTCGACGTGCTCAAAGGCCTGACAACGGCGATCATCGTCGACCAGGAGCGGATGGGCTCCAATCCCCGCTCCACCGTCGGCACCGCCACCGACGCCAACGCCATGCTGCGCATCCTCTTCAGCAGGCTGGGGAACCCGCACCTCGGCCCTCCGACCGCCTACTCGTTCAATGTCCCGACGCGGACAGCGAGCGGGTCGATGAGAGTCGACAAGGGCGAGGGGAAGCGGATCGTGGTGCGCGACGTCGTCTACCACGGCGGCATGTGTCCGCGCTGCGAGGGCATGGGCTCGGTCAACGACTTCGACCTGACTGCGCTGTACGACGACGGCAAGTCGCTCAACGACGGTGCGCTCACCATCCCGGGCTACAGCATGGACGGCTGGTACGGGCGCATCTTCAGCGGCACCGGGTACTTCGATATGGACAAGCCGATCGCCAAGTTCACCAAAAAGGAGCTGCGCGACCTGCTCTACCGGGAGCCGACCAAGATCAAGGTCGAGGGCATCAACCTCACCTACGAGGGCGTGATCCCCAAGATCCAGAAGTCGATGCTCTCCAAGGACGTGGACGCGCTCCAGCCCCACGTCCGCGCCTTTGTGGAGCGGGCCGTGACGTTCACGACCTGTCCCGACTGTGACGGCACCCGGCTCAGCAAGGAGGCCCGATCGTCGAAGATCAACGGGAAGAACATCGCCGACGTCTGCGCCATGCAGATCAGCGACCTGGCCGACTGGGTCCGCG
>JACDBE010000210.1 GCA_013695075.1 Acidimicrobiia bacterium | reverse complement strand
CCACCAAGGCCAGGCGGTGACCATCGGCCGCCAGGCGTTTCTCGGCGGCGAGAATAGCCCGCAGCCCCGTCGAGTCCATGAACCCGACCTCGGAGAGATCGAGGATGACATCGCCCCCGGAGTCGATGGCCTCTGCGAGCCCCTGCTCCACGTCGGAAACCGTGGCTAGGTCGATTTCGCCGCGGGCGGTGACCACCGCCCACGGCTCACGGCGGGACACCTCGACGGTAATGTTGGGTCGCATCGACCTGACCTGAGGACGGGGACCGCAATCGTAGTATGCCGCCGGTGCCGGTATCTCAGCAGTCCCAGGTCTTGGTGCTTGTTCCGGCCACCGCCGACGCCACCCATCTGCTGCGCGCCACCGCTCAGTCGCTGGCCCGCGGGGAGTTCGATGTTGACCGGCTCGACGACCTGGTGCTCGCCATCGGGGTGGCCGCCTTCGAGCTGATCCGCCTCGACGGGGCCGCCAACCTGGCGATGACCGTCGACGGTGACGGGGGACATCTCGACGTCACCCTGTCGGTGGACGGCCCCGCTCGGCCCGGCTGGCCGGAGCACTGGGAGCGGTCGCTGTCCCGTCGGGTGGTGGCGGCCGTGGCCACCAATGTGACCGCCCATAGCGGGATCGACGGCGACGGGATCAGCTTCCGATCGTCGAGTTGACCCCTGGCGAACCCGCCGTTTCCGGCGCAGTGGGCCGTGGGATCGGTGGTGACGAGGAGCGCTGCTCCGCCACGCGGATGACCAGCAGGGAGACGTCGTCGCCCACCGGCTCGTCGCCCACCAGCGCCGCCAGGATCTCGCTGGCCATCTCCTGGGGGGTCAGCTCTCCCATGGCGCCGATCAATCCGGCGAGGTGACCGAGACCCACCTCCATGTTCTCGCCGCGACGTTCGATAAGACCGTCGGAGTAGAACACGAGCCGGTCGCCGACCGACAGCGGGACCACCACGTCCGCCGGCTGGCCGCTGCCTACGCCGAGCGGCACCGTGGTGGCTCCCCCCAGCACCAACACCTCGGTGCCGGACAGCCGGATCGGCGGAGGGTGGCCGGCGCAACCGTAGGTGAGCGTCAGCGCCTCGAGATCGATCACCGCACACACCACCGTGGTCCCCAGGGCCTCGGGCAGCTTGGCGACCACCGCATCGAGCCTGGCGAGGGCGGCTCGGGGAGCCTCGCCCTCCACCAGATAGGCCTCGAGCACGCTGCGCAGACGCACCATGACCGATGCCGCCTTCACCCCGTGACCGACGACATCACCGAGCACCACCGCCACCTTGGTGTCATCGATAGGGGTGAGCTCGTACCAGTCCCCTCCGGCGATGGTCTCGTCGATGTCAGTGAGATACCGGGCGGCGACCTCGAGCCCAGGCACCCGCGGCAGTACCCTGGGGAGCAGGGCTCGTTGCAGCGCCTCGGCCACGTCGTGCTCCTGGTGGTAGCGCCGCGCCCGGTGCAGGGATCGCGCCATGACGGCGGCCACCGAGCCGAGATAGCGACGTTCGGAGACGGTGAGGACCCGCCGGTCGGTGAACCCAACGCCGAGCGCCCCCAACGTGTCGGTGCCCGCCGCCAGGGGAAGCAGGGCGGCGGCGCCCAGCCCCTCCTCTGCAGCCATTTCCTCCGCCCGCGCCGAACGAGCCGACCCAGGGACGATGGGGGGGTGCCACATCGCCCGCCCGGTGCGGGCGGTGTACGCCAGCGGGCTGTCACCGTCGGAGTCCACCGTCGATTCCCGCACCCCTTGGCCCCGCCGACTCGACACCACCCTGAGGTCTCCGTTGCCATCGGCGATGGCGACCCAGGTACGGTCGACGCCGATCATGTCCAGGCTGCGCTGCAGGGCGGCGACGACCTCCTCGGTGGTGAGCCCGTATGCGGCGGCGGCGGTGGCGTCCTGAAGCGAGCGGAGCAAACCAGAGGAGCGCTCCTCCTCGAGGCGGGCGTTGGTGGCCTCCTCGATGAGGCGGCTGTTGTACACCGCCGCCCCGACCCGGGCGGCGACGTCGACCGCCGCCTTCCGATCGCTGGCGCCGAACCGACGGTCCGCATCGACGCAGCCGATCACCACCGCTCCGACGACAACGCCGGCGATGGAGATCGGGGCGATCAGCACCGAGCACCAGCCGGCAGTGAGGAGGATGCGATCGATCTCGGGTCGGCCGGTGAACCGAGCACGGTCGGATGCCGCACCGTTGCCGGCTGCGAGGTACGGCTCGCCGGCGACGACAAGCCGCGAGAACAGCCCCTCACCACGGCCATCCAGCAGCGAGTCCAGGGCGGGGCCCAGCCCGGTGGGCAGCCGCTCGGCAAGGGCGGCGAGCCGTGGCGATCCGCCCACCTCGATGAGACATGTGTCACCGAGCCGGGGCACCACCAGGTGAGCCACCGACCGCAGCCGCTCGGACAGGGGCCGATCGGAGCCGAGGGCGGTTGCCACGTCGGCAGCCAGCCTGGCGGCATCCTCCAACCGGCGCCGCTCGGTCACGTCAGCGAACACCATCACCGCGGCTACGGCTCCGCCCGAGGCGTCGTGGAGGGGGGCCGAGCTGGCCCGCAGCACCCCGTGCTCGCCCCCAGGGCGGACGAACTCCACCTCCTCTCCGTGCACGGTCTCGCCGTCCCGCAGCGACCTGGTGATCGGCCAGTCATCGGGGGAAAGGGGCCTCCCGTCCTTGCGCAGCGTCAACGGGGCGGCGACCAGCGGTCCCGCCGCGGAGACGGCCCCGGTGATCTCCGCCGCCATGCGGTTCCTGTGGGTCATCCTGCCGGCAGTGTCGCTGATAATGACCCCGTTGGGCAGGTGCTCGATGACCGCCGCCAACCTGGTGCGCTCGGTCTCGAGGAGCCGGCTGGTGGTCACCTCGCGTGCCAGGGCCCCGGCCAGCTGGAGTCTGCTGGTGCGCATCCGCTCCCCGAGCAGCAGCACCAGCCCACCGGCGGTGAGGTAGGCACCGAGCCGCAGCAGTTCCGGACCCGATTGCAGGAAGCCGAAGCCTCCGGGGTCGCCAACCAGGGGAGCGCCGATGGTGGTGATGATCAGGGTCAGGGCTGCCGGTCGTGCGCCGGCAACGGCCACGACCAGCGCCACCCCGGCGATGTTCCATACCAGCACCGACTGCCCGGACATATCCCCCAACCACCACGACATGAGCAGGCTGGCGGCGGCGACGAGGCCCGCCAGCAGGTACGGCCACCATGGGGAGATGTGCCCGCTGCCGTCATCGGGTGTCGACTCCCACCGCTTCTCGGTCACCTATGCGCCTTGCTGCCGTGCTGCTGCCCCGGGCCAGGCTGCCCCGTGTGGCAGCCGAAGCCCCTTTCGCCGATGGGAATCATACGCGGGCGGGCCACCGGCCGCCCACGAGAGGTTTGCCCAGGTCGCCGGCTGGGGACTGTGGGGCCAGGACCCATGAGGAGGCCACGATGCCGCAGGAGGCATGGAGCAAGAAGCGCGAACGCCAGTACGAGCACATCAAGGAGGGTCTGGTGGAAGGAGGTCGATCCACCGACGAGGCCGAGGAGATCGCTGCCCGGACTGTCAACAAGGAGCGGGCCCGAGCGGGTGAGGCCGAGGAGAGCTCGAAGCTGTCACGGGAGGACATATCGTCGGGCCGGCGGGGTGGGCTGCGCTCCCACCGCGGACCGGGTGGGCGCACGCGGGACCAGCTCTACGAGGAGGCCAAGAGACTCAACATTCCAGGCCGGTCGTCGATGCGCAAGGACGAGCTGAAGCGGGCCGTCGGCCGCAAGAGCGGCCGTAAAGGCTGACGCGGCCTCGGCCCAGTCAGGGTTACAGGGCGTCGAGGGCGGTCAGCACCCGGTCGACCTCGTCGAGCGTGTTGTAGTGGACGAACCCGATGCGCACCAGACCGCCGTCGGGCACCCCGAGGCGGCGCATCACCTCGAGGGCGTAGTAGTGGCCGTCCCACACGAAGATGCCGGCCCGCCCCAGCTCCTCGGCCACCGCCCGGGTAGAGCGCCCGGCGACCTCGAGGGCGAACGTAGGGGTGCGCCCCTCCGCCCCGGCAACGCCGCGCACGGTGACGCCGTCGATGCGGGACACGCCGTCGAGGAAGCGGGCCGACAGGGTGGCCTCGTGGGCGCCGATGCGCCCCATGGCCGAAACCAG
>JACDBE010000180.1 GCA_013695075.1 Acidimicrobiia bacterium | reverse complement strand
CTCCAGGGCGGCGGCCTCCGCCCGCAACCGGTCGGCCACGGTGCTCAGCCGTGCCTCCTGGGAGTGCAGCTCACTCTCGAAGCCGTCGCCGGCCGGGCAGCTCCACGCCCCGGCCGACATGGCGTCGAGACCGTCGAGCGACGCCTCCAGGTCGTCGGCGCAGCGCAAGAGCGTCGCCGCCGTTGCCTGCTTCTCGGCCACGGTGGACACGGTCGATCCCGGCGCTCAGCTCGAGCCGTGAAACACGAGGTCGTACTCTGCGGCCTTGTCGCTCATCGCCTTGCTGGTGGCGTCCATGTCGACGGCGAGCTGCTCCAGCATCGGCTTGTAGTTGCTGTTGAAGTCGTCCCGGAACTGCTCGGCGATACCGCCGGTCCAGATCAGCGCCCCGACCGAAGCGGACACGGTGGCGATCAGCGAATCGACGTCTGCCGCCCCCGCCGAGAACGACGTACCCGTGTCCCGCAGGGTCTGGGAATCGACCTGTTGGGTGCCTGACATCCTGACTCCTTTCACTTCGATCACTGGATCGCTCCGTGGCGATCCCATTGAATGTATAACGATCTTCGGCAATGATCAAGACAGCTATATCACCTGGGACGCCTATAGTCATGGACAACGCCGAGCCACCGCCGCTGGAACTGAACCTGGTGGTGCCGCCGGACGACCGCCGACCGGCGGCGCTACCAGCGGTGGGACGCGGCGTCGACACCGTCACCATCGTTGCCGTGGCCAGTGCGGTGGCAGTCCTGGTCTTCGCCGCCCTCACCTGGGTCCTGGTGTGGTGAGGAACGAAGGAGCTGCGCGAAGGGCAGCTCCGGCGGTTGGGGCTGGGGCCCCCATCCGCACCGCGATGAGGCGTCAGCCGACAGCAACGGTCTCCTCTAGCCTGCCCACCCCACACCGAGGGCCGGACCATCGCCGCCAGCACAACCCGTGGCACCCCCCCGCCGTCGGGCCATGGCGCCGACGGTCGGCCGCCCGGATGGTGGCAGGGCGCCGTCGGCTACCAGGTGTACGTCCGGTCGTTTGCCGACGCCAACGGTGACGGGATCGGTGATTTGGCCGGCATCCGCTCCCGACTCCCCCACCTCAAGCACCTGGGGGTGGACCTGGTGTGGCTCACCCCCTTCTTCCCGTCGCCCGGCTTCGATCATGGCTACGACGTCGCCGACTACTGCGACGTCGACACGGCCCACGGTACCTTGGCCGACTTCGACGACCTGGTGACCGAAGCGTACCGCCTCGGGCTGCGGGTGATGATCGACCTCGTTCCCAACCACACCTCGTCGCGGCACCGCTGGTTCCAGGCAGCGCTGGCCGACCCCACCGGGCCCTACCGGGCGTACTACCACTGGCATGACCCCGCCGCCGATGGCGGCCCACCCAACAACTGGGTGGGGCATTTCGGAGGACCGGCGTGGACCCTCGACCAAGTCTCCGGCCAGTACTACCTGCACCTGTTCCTCCCCGAGCAGCCCGATCTCAACTGGACCAACCCGGCGGTGGCCGACGAGTTCGACGCCATCCTGCGCTTCTGGTGCGAGCGGGGGGTGGACGGGTTCCGCGTCGATGTGGCCCACGGGCTGGCCAAGGACCCGTGGCTGCGGGACAACCCGGTGCTGCAACCGCTCACCGCCGGAATGGACCCGATCGCAGCCTTCGCCGCCTTCGAGCACCGCTACGACCTCGACCAGAACCCCAACGTGGCCATCTTCCGCCGCTGGCGGCGGGTGGTCGACCCGTACCGGGCCGTCCTGCTCGGCGAGACCGGCCCTCACGACCCGGTGCGGCTGGCCCGCTACCACGACGAGGGCCGGGCCCTGCACCTGACCTTCTACCTGAGGCCGGCGTGGATGACCTGGCAGCCGATGCAGCTGCGTGACGGGTTGCGCGGGGTGCAATCCCTTTCCCCGCACTCGGTGGCGTGGACCATCGAGAACCATGACACAGACCGCGCCGCCACTCGTTTTGGTGGAGGCGACACCGGGAGGCGGCGCGCCCTGGCGGTGACCACCTTCATGTTCGGCCTGGGAGGGCTGCCGTTCCTGTTCCAGGGCCAGGAGCTCGGCAACGAGAACGGCCTGGTGGCTGCGGGGCGGTTGGCCGACCCCATCTCCACCAGGAACCCTGGAGCCACCAGCGGTCGGGACGGGAGCCGCACCGCCATGGCATGGGACGACACCGCCGGCAACGGGTTCACCACCGGGCCCGTTGCCTGGCTGGAGGCGGCACCGCGGGACCTAGCCGACACCGTTGCCGGTCAGATCGAAGACCCCGCCTCGTGGCTCAACGCCTACCGCCGCCTGATCAAGGTACGCCGCCAGCACCGCGACCTGGTGGATGCCCAGGCCCGGTGGCTCGACACCGACAACGGGCTGCTGCTGGCGCTACAGCGCACGTCGGTACTGGTCGCCTGCAACCTCGACGGTCGTCCCGCCGACCTGACCCTGCCCTCCGGGAACTGGGCGTTGGTGTTCTCCAGCGCACCGGACTCCGCCGCCACCATCGGCACCGACCTCGAAGCAACGGTGACCGTGCCCGCCGAAACGTCGTTGATCCTGGTCGCCGGCTGAACCCTGCTGCACAAACTTTGAGCGATTTCCATCGCATTGCGA
>JACDBE010000178.1 GCA_013695075.1 Acidimicrobiia bacterium | reverse complement strand
CCGACATGGTCAGTGCCTCTTCCTGGTCGTGGGTGACGAACACGAAGGTGATGCCCACCTGCTGCTGGATCTCCTTCAGCTCGATCTGCATCGCCTGGCGCAGCTTGAGGTCGAGGGCCCCCAGCGGTTCGTCGAGGAGGAGCACCTTGGGGCGGTTGACCAGCGACCGCGCCAGCGCCACCCGCTGCTGCTGACCACCGGAAAGTTGGCTGGGCTTGCGCCGCGCCATCCCCTCCAGCCGCACCATGTCGATGGCGTCGCCGGTGCGCTGGCGGGTCTCCGCCTTGGGGATCTCCCGCATCTCCAGCCCGAAGGCGACGTTCTGTTCGACCGTCATGTGGGGGAACAGGGCGTACGACTGGAAGACGGTGTTGACCGGGCGCCGGTTGGGGGGCCGCAGTCCCATCTCCTCGCCGAAGATCTGGATGCTGCCCTCGGTGGGGAACTCCAACCCGGCGATCATCCGCAGCGTGGTCGTCTTTCCGCAACCCGACGGGCCCAGCAGCGAGAAGAACTCGCCATCGGCCACCTGCAAGTCGATGGCGTCGACCGCGGCCACGGCGCCGAAGCGCTTGGTGACTCCGTAAATACCGACGGCGCACTGGTCGTTGGTGGCTGGGTCGCTCATCGCGCCGACCCCAGGTCGATGACCAGCGTCTGCAGGTCGGTGAACTCCTCGATGCCACCCCGGCCCCACCCGGTGTCGGTGCCGGCGGCCCCGCCGAAGGGTTGGAACGTCTCCCAGAAGTCGGTGGAGTCGTTGATCACCACCGTCCCCGACCTGATGCGCTCGGCGTACCAGAAGGCGCGCCGCAGGCTGGAGGTGAACACCGCCGCTTGCAGCCCCAGCCGGGTGCGGTTGGCGATGGCGACGGCATCCTCGTCGTCGGCGGCGGTGAGGATGGGTAGCACCGGACCGAAGCTCTCCTCCTGCGACACCGCCGCCTCCTCGGGCACGCCGTCGAGCACGGTCAGCTGGTAGTACAGGTTGGTGGGGTGCCCGGTGGCGCGAGCCCCGCCCCGCAGGATCTTGGCGCCCCGCTCCCCGGCGTCAGCGACGTGGCGGTCCATCTTGGCGGCGGTGGGCTCGTTGTTGAGGGGGCCCATGGTGGTGGTCTCGGCGAAGGGATCGCCCAGCACCACCTCGTCTGCCGCCTGAAGAGCGCGGTCGACGAACTCGTCGTGGACGGCGGCGGTGACGATGACCCGCTCGGTGGCGCAGCACACCTGGCCGGCGTTGTAGTGGGCGCCGAACACGGCGGCGGTGGCGGCGGCGGCCACGTCGGCGTCATCGGTGACGATGGTCGGCCCGTTGCCCGACATCTCCATGATGGAGCGCTTGATCCCCATCGAGGCGATGATGCGGCGACCGGTGGCCGACGATCCGGTGAAACCGATCCCGTCGATCCCGGGGTGACCCACGAGCATGGCGCCCGCCTCGCCATCACCGGGGATCACCGAGACCAGCCCCTTGGGGACCCCAGCCCGGTCGAACGCCTTGGCCAGCTCCAGCAGCGCCCAGCAGGTGAACTCGGGAGGCTTGACGATGACGGCGTTGCCGGCGGCCAGCCCCGGCCCGACATACTCCAGCGGGATGGTCACCGGGAAGTTCCACGGGGTGATCGCCGCCCACACGCCCACCGGGCGGTGGTAGGTGAACATCCGCTTGTTGCGGTCGGTGGTGGGGATGGTCTTGCCGGAGAGCCGCTTGACATCCTCGGCGGCGTTGCGGAAGTACTGGTTGGCCTCGGCGATGTCATCGGTGGATTCGGCGTGGTAGGGCTTTCCCTGCTCGAGGGTCTGGATCCGGGCGATGTCGGGCACCATGTCCTCGATGGCATCGGCCACCCGGTGCATCAGGTCTGCCCGCACGAACGGCGACCAGAACCGGAAATCCTCCTGGGCCTGCCTGGCGGCGGCCACGGCCCGGTCGATGTCGGCCTCCGAGGCGATGGGCACGTCTGCGATGTGCTCGCCGGTGGCGGGGCTGATCAACCGATGATGGCGGTCCCCGGTGCCCTGGGTCCACTCTCCCGCCAGGTACAGGTCAAGCGTCTCTGCCATCGTGACCTTTCGTGCGCTACCGCCCGTCCGGCTGTCTCGACCCCCCTCGGCTGGCAGCCGAGCATACCGACCGGCCGCTTCCCGCGCCCGAGCTAGATTTGGCATAAGGGCGGATGCACCCCAGGTTCGGAGCGTGATCACATGGGTCTGTTTGGCGACAAGACGGCTAGCTGGTTCCAGCGGGGCAACCGGGTACTGGTCAACGGGGTGTCCAGCGGCTTCCGCTACTGGGGTGACGACGCCACCGTTGTCATCGAGCGTGGCCAGGGTGCCTACATCTTCGACATGGACGGCAAGAGGTACATCGACTACCACCTCGGGTTCGGGCCGGTGATCCTCGGCCACGGTCACCCGGCGGTGGCCGCCGCGGTCGCCGAGGCGGCCGGCGAGGGCACCACCTTCGCCATGACCACCAGGCGGGAGATCGAGGCGGCGGAGAAGGTCAAGGAGGCCGTCGGCTACATCGAGGCCATGCGCTTCACCAACACCGGCACCGAGGCCACCCTGCATGCCATCCGCCTGGCCCGAGCCGCCACCGGCCGGGAGGTCATCGTCAAGTTCGAGGGCGCCTACCACGGCGCCCACGACTACGTGCTGTTCTCCACGTCGGGGGCGGTGGTCAGCCACCTGGGATCGCGCCGCTCGCCGCTGCCGTTGCAGTCCTCGAGCGGAATCCCCGAGGCGGTGCGGGCCATGGTGCGCACCGTCCCCTTCAACGACCTCGACGCCATGGAGCTGCTGCTGCGCACCGACGGCCACCATGTCGCCGCCCTGCTCGTGGAGCCGATGCTGGGCAACTTCTTCGGGCTGGTTCCCCAACCCGGGTACCTGGAGGGGCTCCGCCGATTGGCCGACGAGCACGGCTGCCTGCTGATCTTCGACGAGGTGAAGACCGGGTTCCGGGTCGCCCTGGGTGGCGCCGAGGAGCTGTTCGGGGTCTCTCCCGACCTGGGCACCTTCGCCAAGGCGATGGGCAATGGCTTCCCGGTGGCCGCCGTTGGCGGCCGGCAGGCGGTGATGGACGTGTGGGCCGGCGGGGGGGTCACTCAAGCGGGCACCTACTCGGGCAATGCCCTGTCCGCCGCCGCCGCCGCCGCCACCATCGACGTGCTCGCCACCGGCGAGCCGTACGCCGCCATTGAGAAGACCGGCAGTGCCCTGCTCGACGGGTTGGTGCGCATCTGCGCCGATCACGGCGTGCCCGCCCAAGGCGTCGGTCACCCGTCGATGGTGGGGCTGTTCCTCGGCGAGGCGCCACCCCGTGACTTCCGGGACGTGGTCAACCACGATGAGGACCTGTACGGTCGTGTGGTGATGGGGATGATCAGGCGAGGCGTCTTCCCCGTCGACGACGCCCGCGAGCCGATGTTCCTGTCGGCGGCGCACACCGACGAGGACATCGCCACCACCCTCACCGCATTCGAGGACGCCTTGGTGGAGGAGCTCGGTTGACGACCGGCATCGGGACGGCCGGGGTGCTCATCGGGTACCCCTGGCCGGCGCCATCAATCTTTTCGGGCGAGGTGTGATGGAGAGCGCCGACGTCGTCGTCATCGGCACCGGTCCCGGCGGGGAGTGGCTGGCGGGGAGGCTGGCCCGTGCCGGGCTGGACGTGGTGGCGGTGGAAAGCAATCTCGTCGGCGGTGAGTGCCCCTACTGGGGGTGCGTGCCCACCAAGATGATGGTGCGGGCCGCTCACCTGCTCGCCGAGGGCAGGCGCATCCCCGGCATGGCCGGTGAGTCCGAGGTGCGACCCGACTGGGCGCCGGTGGCGGCGAGGATCCAAGCCGACGCCACCGATCATTGGGACGACGCCGCCGCCGTGGAACGCCTGGAGGGGGCCGGCGGTCGTCTGGTGCGGGGCGCCGGCCGGCTGGAGGCAGCGGACGTGGTGGCCGTCGGCGACCTCCGCATCCGGGCGGGAAGGGCCATCGTGCTGGCCACCGGCACCCGGCCCGACATCCCCCCGATCCCCGGTCTGGCCGACACCCCGTTCTGGACAAACCACGATGCGGTGGCCACCGAGAGCGTGCCCCGCTCCATGATCGTGCTCGGCGGGGGGGCGGTGGGCACCGAGCTGGCCCAGGTGTTCTCCCGGTTCGGGGGCGAGATCACCGTGGTGGACGAGTCCGATCGGCTGCTCGCCCAGGAAGAACCGGAGGCCGGGAAGGTCATCGCCGGGGTGTTCACCGCCGAGGGCATCGACGTGGTCACCGGACTTGGCGCCGACCGCATCGACCACGACGGATCCTCCTTCTCGGTGACCCTTACCGACGGCCGTAACCTCTCCGCCGAACGGTTGTTGGTGGCCACCGGCCGCCGCCTCGACCTGCCTTCGCTGGGGCTCGAGGTGCTGGGCATCGACCCGGAGGTCGACGCCGTCCCCGTCGACGAGCACCTGCGGGTGGCCGATGGAGTGTGGGCGGTGGGGGACATCACCGGCAAGGGAGCTTTCACCCACGTGTCGATGTACCAGGCGGCCATCGCCGCCGCCGACATCCTGGGAGAGCCACACGCCGCCGCCGACTACCGGGCCGTGCCCCGGGTCACGTTCACCGATCCCGAGGTGGCATCGGTGGGGCACACCGAGCAGACCGCCACCGAGGAAGGTATTGACGTTGCCGTGGGGTCAGCCCCGGTGCCGGAAACCGCCCGTGGCTGGATGCACAAGGCGGGCAACGAAGGCCTCATCAAGCTGGTGGCCGACGGGCCCCGCGACGTCCTTGTGGGCGCTACCGCCGTGGGGCCCAACGGCGGTGAGGTCATCGGGCTGCTCACCCTGGCGGTGAAGGCGTCGGTCCCGCTCGACGTGCTGCGCACCATGATCTACGCCTACCCCACGTTCCACCGCGGCGTGGAGGACGCCCTGCGCGCCATGCCCGGCCGCTCGGCGAACGGTGGGCAGTGAACCGATCGTAGCGACGGTTCACAGCTCACCAGACGGTACGCAGGGCGATCGGTGGACTCGGAGGTGGTGACCGTTGCCATCAACGGACTTCTGCCCGCCCGAGGGCCGGCTTTCCCGGCCCGACGGCAGTTTGTACACCACGGCCGCGTCTTTGGGGGTGGTGCGGAGGAGGGCCTGCCCCTCCGGTTAGAGCATGTCCTCGCGGGCCTGTTCGGCGCGGGCGGCACCGATGGCCGTCTTCACTTCCTTCACCTCTTCGGGCGGCGGCAGCACGGCCTTCATCCCCAGCGACTCGAGCCACAGTTCCCGGGCCCAACCCATGGTGTGGTACAGGTGATGGTCCTCCTGCTCCTCGACCTGCTCGTAGGCCTCCTGGAGCACCCGGGCTCGCTCACCCTTGAGTTCCGACGCCACTCGACCGATCAGCTCCCAGTTGGCGTGGTCCTTGGTCTCGGCCTCCACCACACACTCGGCGGCTACCAGCTGGGCGGCGGCTGCGGTGCCGCCGGCGAGCGCCATCTCCATCGCCGCCACCAGGCCCTCGCCCTTGTGGCGGACCACCATGCGTCCGGGGGTCTCCCGTTCGGTGTCCATGTCCAGCTCGGAGAAGATGCCCTTGACGATGTCGACGTGGTCCTTGGTCTCGTCGAGGTAGGTCTTCATCTCTTCCCTGAAGTCCTTGTTGACAGCGCAACGGATAACGGTCTGGTAGACCTTCACTCCACCAAGCTCGGTTTCAAGGGCCTGGTAGAGCAGTTCATCGACCTGTTGGTCGTTCATGGACGCCCTGCTTCCTGTCGTCGGCGCGATGCCTTGTGCAGATACCCGGCCGCACCGACGACAAAACCCAGGGGCGGTCCGAGGCGGTGCTCCCTACCCGTCGACTCGCCGGTCCTCGCCATCCCCGCCGACCGGCTCGACCGGGTCGTCTTGTTGGGCGGAAGGCGCCTCGCCGATGTCGAGCACCCGTACCGGGTACCCGCCGATGGTGTCCGGCAGCGAGCCGGAATCCACTGGACCGGCGGTGAGGACCAGGATGCAGTGAGCGCCCTCCTCTGTGGCTCCCTGCCCCACCCCCTCCACCCCAGCGCGGTCGAGCAGGGCCTCCGCCTCGGTCAGCGCCGCCGCCATGGCATCTCCCGATCGATCCTCGGTCATCAGTCCTCCGTCAGTCTGACGTTGAGCAACGCTTGCACGAATTGGATGTTGTTGATGATGGTCACCACGCTGGAGCCGGCGAACAGCAGCCCCACAGCGTTGTTGTCGGTGTCGAGCACCAGGCTGCCCGAGTCGCCGCCGGCGCTCATCGCCGTGGTGATGATCTGGTTGACGAACTTGGCCACCTTGCCGCCACCGTAGTTGACGTTGACGGTGGCGGCCACGGAGATCACCCGACCGGTGGTGAAGTTGGTGGTGCGGCCCGTCTTCTTGACCAGATCGCCCACGACCACCGGGGCGTAGTTACCGGCGACGTAGCCCAGGTAGTAGATCTCCCTGGTGAAGTCGTGGAAGGGCACCTCGGCCACGGCGGCGTCGACCAGGTTGTCGGTCCCGTCGAACCTGATGGGGACGTAGTGGTGCAGGTTTCCGATCTGATCGGCGGGTCCGCCGCCGTCGTAGGGACCGGGCTGGTAGATGGCGTCGCCCAGGTTGGCGTCGTTGGAGTTGGCCAGAACGTGGTTGTTGGACAGGATGTAGTAGCGGGGTGGGATCCCGGGGTCCACCGCCTGGTCGTAGCAGCCGGTACCGGCGGTGCCGGCGGTTATGGCGAAGTGACCGATGCTGTCGCCGCCCATCGCCGGGCGGCGCTTGCCGGTCAGCGCCTGGATGCCGGGGGACCCCGCCGCGGTGCCCCAGTCCCAGGCGAACAGGTTGCCCACCGCCACCACGTCGGTGGGTCGGCGGTTGACCGTCTTGGGGACGCGCTCGCCGGTGGGGAGGAGATCGAGGTCGACCTTCTGCTCGACGAAGACCTGGATGCAGCGCTCGTTGGTGACCAC
>JACDBE010000174.1 GCA_013695075.1 Acidimicrobiia bacterium | reverse complement strand
CTCCTGGGGCATGTCGTCGATCCCCACCGAGGGTCGGTCGTCGTCAGCGGTCGTCGTCGTCGGCGACGCCTGCGTGGTGTCGGCACCGCCATCGGTGCCCGCCGAGGTGTCGGGGCCGGCCGTGGTGTCGGTGGCGTCGTCCCCACCGCAGGCGGCGAGCACCGTAAGCAACACCACCAGCATCGTGAGGAACCTGGGTATACGCATGCGGCGTCTCTCCTCGGGCGGACGGAATGGCACCAGGCTACCGCAGGAGCAGCGCCATGGTTGCCGATGGATGACGGAACCGATCCCCGGGCGGGTCGTGGGGCCGTCGGATCGCCCCCCGTACACTCACCGCCGATGCACCCCCCATCTGGCATCCGCGGCGATTACCGGCCTCGGCTGCCGGGCGTATCGGCGCTGGTTGGGTCCGGCGTCGAGGGGCTTTCGCAATGAACGGGAGATCCGCGACGGGGGCGGCGTCGGCTTCGAGCACCCCGGCGACGCGTTGGGTGGTGCCGTTGCGCGAGTTCGTCGGCACCGAGAACTCCGGTGCGGTGATCCTGCTGGTGGCCACGGTCAGCGCCCTGGTGTGGGCCAACTCGCCGTGGTCGGGCTCCTATGACCGCTTGTGGGAGACAGAGCTGGCGATCCGCCTGGGCGGTGCCGAGCTGGCGCTCGACCTACGTCACTGGCTCAACGACGGGCTGATGGCGCTGTTCTTCTTCGTGGTCGGGTTGGAGATCCGCCGCGAGTTCGACATGGGTGAGCTGCGGGAGCGGCGCCGGGTGGCAACCCCGGTGCTGGCCGCCGTCGGCGGGATGGCGGTGCCGGCGCTGATCTATCTCGCCATCAATGCCGGCGAGCCATCGGTGCGTGGCTGGGGCATCGCCATGGGCACCGACACCGCCTTCGCCCTGGGCATCCTCACCCTGGTTGGTGGCGCCTCGCCTCGGGTGCGCACCTTCCTCCTCACCCTGGTGATCGTCGACGACGTGGTCGCCCTCACCGTCATCGCCATCGCCTACACCGACGAGTTGCAGGTCCCGGCGCTGGGGGTGGCGCTGGCGTTCTATGGGGTGATCCTGCTGATGCGCCGTTTCGGGGTGCGCTCCGGGGTCGCTTACTTCCTGGTCGGGTCCGGAGTGTGGTTGGCCACGCTGGCCTCCGGAGTCCATGCCACCATCGCCGGGGTGGCCATTGGGGTGCTGGCCACCGCCTACCCGCCGTCGCGCCACGACCTGGAACGGGCCGCCGCCGGGTGGCGGCTGTTCCGTGAGGAACCCACCCCGGAGTACGCCCGGTCCGCCAGCCGGACGATGGAGATGGCGATCTCTCCCAACGAGCGGTCCCAGCACCTGTTCCACCCGTGGACCAGCTACCTCATCGTGCCGCTCTTCGCCATGGCCAACGCGGGAGTGCGCCTCGACCTGGAGACGATCCGCCAGGCGGCAACGTCTCGCATAACACTGGGGATCGTGGCCGGGTTGGTGGTGGGCAAGCTGGTGGGCATCACCGGGGTCACCTGGCTGGTGTCACGGCCCTGGCTGGGCGGGTTCCCGCTCACCGTGCCCTGGCCGCCACTGATGGGAGCGGCCACCGTAGCCGGGATCGGGTTCACGGTGTCGCTGCTCATCGCCGACATCTCCTTCACCGGCGAGGAGCTGGAGGGGGCCAAGCTGGGCATCCTGGCGGCATCGATCGTCGCCTCCATCCTCACCTGGGTGGTGTTCCGTGCCATCGACCACCTCCCTTCGTCGCTACGTGCGGCGGGTGAGAGCCAGCTGGCGCCGCCGATCCGGGACCTGGCCGAGGTGGTGGACCCGGAGGTCGACCACGTGCGCGGATCGCTGGACGCCCCGTTGACCCTGGTGGAGTACGGCGACTTCGAGTGTCCCTACTGCGGGCGGGCGGAACCGGTGGTCGACGAGATCGAGCGGCGCTTCGGCGACGACCTTGCCTTCGTGTTCCGCCATCTGCCCCTGGTCGAGGTCCATGAGCACGCCGAGATGGCCGCCGAGGCAGCCGAGGCCGCCGCCGCCCAGGGACGGTTCTGGGAGATGCACGACGCCATGTTCGACGCCCAGGACGACCTCACTGGGGATGCCCTGGAGGGGCACGCCGTGGCGCTGGGGCTCGACCTGGAGTTGTTCCGCGCCGACCTGGACGAGCGCCGCCACTCGCTGCGGGTGGCCCGCGACATCGCCAGCGCCGCCGAGAGCGGTGCCGCCGGTACCCCCACCTTCTTCATCAACGGCCGCCGCCACGTCGGCCGACCCGACGTGGACTCACTAACCGCCGCCCTCTGCGAAGAATTGGCCGCCATCCCGGTGAAGAAGTGATCCCGATCCGGACAGCAGTCATCTGTGCTGTGCTGCGGCGCCTGGTTCTTCGGAGGCGATGGCACGCGATCTACGCGGCTTTCGCTGCCGGGTTCGCCGTCCATCCCGAGACCGACGACGAGCTGGTAGAGGCGACGCGGTTAGCTGTCGATCCATACACGAGGAACCCTGCGAGCCGTGGTGGTAGCCAGGGGTCCGCAACAAATGGATCGATTCTCGGATCGGGATGTGGCGAGCCCGGATGATGGCCTTACGGCCGGTGTTCCTCACTCACTCTGACGGTGAACGAAGTTCATCACGCAGCGCTTCGATCTCGGCCCTGGTGGCAACATCGCCGCACCCTATTGCCTGGCGGCCCTCCTCGATGCGGCGCATGGCGTCGGGGTCGGAGAGGATCGCCAGGGTCTCCTCCCATCGCTTCGAGGTCGTCGGTGCTCGTCAACACGGCAATGGGGCGGCGGTGCGTGTCACCCTGACCCTTTGGTGGGTGTCGCCCGATCTTTTTCGACGGCGTCGCCGAACCTCGCTATGACCTCGGGCTTCAGGGTGGGGAAGAGGATCACCTCGCGGATGTGGTGGCGGTCGGTGAGCAGCATCACCAGGCGGTCGACGCCGATGCCGATGCCGCCGGTGGGAGGCATCCCGTACTCCATCGCCAGCAGGAAGTCCTCGTCGATGGCGTGCGCCTCGTCGTCGCCGGCGGACCGGGCGGCCGCCTGGGCCTCGAACCGATGGCGCTGCTCCATGACGTCGTTGAGTTCGGAAAAGGCGTTGGCGTACTCATGACCGGCGACGAACAGCTCGAACCGCTCGGTGAGGTGGGGATCGTCGCGGTGGGTGCGCGCCAGCGGGGAGATCTCGCTGGGGTAGTCCATCACAAGGGTGGGTTCCCAAATGGAACCGGCAACCAGATCGTCGAACATCGCCTCGACGATGCGCCCGTGCCCCCAGTGGGGTGCCGGGTCGACGCTGTGGCGCCGGGCGGTGGCGACGGTGATCTCGACCGGGGCGTCGAAATCGATGGGCTCGCCCACCACCTCGGCCACGGCGTCCGTCATGCGGACGCGGCGAAACGGAGGCGTGGCGTCCAGCGGCCTCCCGGCGTACGACAGCACCGTGGTGCCTGCCACCGCCATGGCCAGTTCCGCCACCATCTCCTCCACCAGCAGCGCCATGTCGGTGTAGTCGGCGTACGCCTGGTAAGCCTCCAGCATGGTGAATTCGGGGTTGTGGACGGCGTCGACGCCCTCGTTGCGGAAGATGCGGCCGATTTCGAACACCCGCTCCAACCCTCCGATGATGAGCCGCTTCAGGTACAGCTCTGTGGCGATGCGCAGCTGCATCGGCTGGTCGAGGGCGTGATGGTGGGTGGCAAAGGGTCGGGCCAGCGCCCCGGTGGCCTTGGTCAGCAGGATGGGGGTCTCCACCTCGATAAACCGGCGTTCGGTGAGGATTCGGCGTAGCTCGGCGATGATGCGGGCACGGTCGAAGGCCACCCGACGGCTGTCCTCGTTGACCATGAGGTCCAGGTAGCGCCGCCGTGACCGCAGCTCCACGTCCTGCAACCCGTGCCACTTGTCGGGGAGGGGACGCAGCGACGGGGCGAGGAGCTGGCAGCGGTCGAGGCGCACGCTCAGCTCGCCGCGGCGAGTGGTCATCACCTCCCCTTCCGACCCGATGAGGTCGCCGTGGTCCAAGTCGGCGAAGGCGGCGAAGCCGGTGTCGCCGATCACCGCCGGGTCGACAAAGAGCTGGATCCGACCCGACCCGTCCTGGAGCACCCCGAACACCAGCCGGCCCATCGTCCTGGTGTTCATCAGCCGCCCCGCCACCGCCACCCGCTCCCCCGTCGACTGCCCGGGTGCCAGCTCGGCGAAGCGGGTGTGCAGGTCGCCCGCCGTCGCCGTCACCTCGAAGCGGTAGGGATATCCCCCGTCGGCGATGCTGCGGCGGTGGCGCTGCAACCGGGCGGCCACCAGCGGGTGATCGGCCTGGTCGTCGCCCACCTCGTCGGGCGGCTCGCTCACGGCGACGGTCCGTGGTTGAGGTCGTACACCAGGCGGAGCCCATCCAGGGTGAGGAATTCGTCGACGATGTCGACCGTGGCACAGTGGGGGACGATGGTTGGCGCCAGTCCCCCGGTGGCGACCACGGTGACCTCGCCCCCGAGTTCGCTGACGATGCGGCCGACGATGCCGTCCACCAGCCCGGCGTGCCCGTACAGGGCGCCGCTCTGGATGGCCTCCACCGTCCCCTTCCCGATCGGGGACCGCGGGGGGACGTACTCCACCTTGCGCAGCGCCGCCGTGCCCGATATCAGGGCATCGGTGGCGATGGCCAGCCCCGGGGCGATGGCCCCACCCAGGTAGTCGCCCTCGGGGCCGACCACGTCGAAGTTGGTCGACGTCCCGAAGTCGACCGAGACCACCGGGGCCCCATAGCGGTGGCGGGCGGCGACGGCGTTGACCACCCGGTCGGCCCCGACCTCGCGGGGGTTGTCGATGTGGATGGGCATCCCGGTGCGCACCCCCGGCTCAACCACCACAAAGGAGTCCTGGGCCAGCTCGGCCGCGGCGGTGCGCAGCGCTGCGGTCACCGCCGGGACCACGCTGCACACCGCCACCCCGGTTACGTCCTTCTCGGAGAACCCGTCCAGCTCGAGCATGGCGCGAAACAGCATGCGCAGCTCGTCCACGGTGCGGTTGCGAGCCGTGGTGAACCGCCAGTGCGCCGCCAGCCGCTCCCCGTCGTACAGCCCGAGCACCGTCTGGCTATTGCCAACGTCGACCACCAGCAGCATCAGCGCCCCCCCGCATCCATCACCGACGCCCGGTCGAGACGGACCCCCCGATCGGCGACGAACTTACCGTCGGCGGTGTTGCCGACCGGGTCGAGGTGGATGTTGTCGATGAGCCGCACCGCACCCACCCGGGCCGCCACCGCCAGGAAGGCGGGGCGATCGAGCTCGACGAGGCGTTCCACCCGATCGGCGGACGCCAGCTCCACATAGTCGACGTGGACCCCCGGCTTGGCCATCAGCGCCGCTCGCACCAGCGCCTCCAGGGCGGGGCCGTGCCGCTCCCCCGCCTCGGCGGCGTCGGCGGCCGCCATCAACCCTCGGCACAAACCGGCGGCGGCGATGCGGTCCCCGGCCGATAGGCACACGTTGCGCGACGACAGCGCCAACCCGTCGGCGTGGCGGATGATGGGACCGCCCACGATCTCCACCGGGAACGACAGGTCGGCCGTCAGGCGGCGGATCACGGCAAGCTGCTGGGCGTCCTTGCGGCCGAAGTAGGCCCGGTCGGGCCGGATCCCGGCGAACAGCTTGGTCACCACCGTGGCCATCCCGGCGAAGTGCCCCGGGCGGGACCGGGCCTCGAGGGCCGTCGCCGGACCCCCCACCTCGACCCGAGTGTTCGGACGGGTGGGATACATCTCCTCCAGTTCGGGGGCGAACAGCACGTCGACCCCCGCGTCTTCGGCCAGGGTGCGGTCGCGGTCAAGGTCGCGGGGGTAGCGGGCCAGATCCTCGTCGGGCCCGAACTGGAGCGGGTTGACGAACAGGCTCATCACGACAGTGCCGTCGCCGGCCTGGCGGGCGGCGTGCACATGCGACAGGTGGCCCTCGTGGAGGTAGCCCATGGTGGGCACCAACCCCACCGGTCCCCGCCCGTTGTGGCGCACCTCGGCGAAGGTGCCGACCACCCTCACGATGCCCGCCGCTCGGCCGCCAGCACCGCGGCGAACTCGTCGCCGCGCCCGGCGATGTGGGCGATGAGCGCCACCTGGGCGGCGAACCCGTCGAGCCACTCCGGGGTCGAGGCGGCAACGGCGTCGAGCTGGGCGGCCACCGTGGCGGCGTCGCCGCGCACCACCGGTCCGGTGAGGGCAGCCCGTGGCCCCATCTCGAAGGCGTTGGCCACCGCCGCCTCCACCAGCGGCCGGGCGGCCTCCACCGGTACCCCGGCGGTCTCGAACAGGTCGGTGGCGATGGTGAGCGACGCCAGAGGGAAGTTGGCGGCGGCGGCAGCCCCGGCGTGGTACAGCGGTTTGGCCTCGTCCGCCAGGTCGAAGGGATGGGTGCCCAGCGACACCGCCAGCTGGTGCAGGGCGCCGGCCAGCGGCTGGGGTGCGGTGATCGCCACCCACGACCCGGCCAACCGGGCGGCCCCGGCTTCGGGGGTGGGGAGCGTCTGTAGCGGGTGGAACGAGCCGGTGGCGGTACCCCGTTCGGCAAGCGGAGCCAGCGTGGCCACCGACGCTAGCCCGGAGATGTGGACGGCGGCGGTGATCGGCCCCGGCGAGCCGGCCAGTCCTGCGGCCACCTCGGCGATGTCACCGTCACGGACGGCGATCACCACCAGGTCGTGGCCGGGAAGGGCTTCGCCCACCGCCAGCGGAGTGGACCCCACGTTGGCGGCACCGGAGGCAGCATGGTCACCGTCCCGACCGAGCACCGCCACCACCTGGTGGCCGGCACCCCGGGAAGCGATAGCCAGCGCCAGACCCGCCCGACCCGGCCCGACGATCACGATCCGCATGGCCGAAAAGCCTAGGGCTCCCTACTTGGTTCCGAAGATGCGGTCGCCGGCGTCGCCGAGGCCGGGAACGATGTAGCCCTTGTCGTTGAGGTGGCTGTCGATGGCGGCGGTCCAGATGGCGACGTCGGGGTGGTGGCGGTGGAACTCGGCGATGCCCTCGGGGGCGGCCAGCAGGCACACGAACCGGATCTCCTTGGGCTGGCGGGCCTTGATCCGGTTCACCGCCGCCACCGCCGAGTGCCCAGTGGCCAGCATGGGATCGACGGCGATGACCATCCGGTCCTCCACCCGGTCGGGCATCTTGAAGTAGTACTCGATGGCCTCCAGCGTCTCGTGGTCGCGGTACAGCCCGATGTGGCCCACCCGGGCGGCGGGGAGCACGTCGAGCATGCCCTCCAGGATGCCGCCGCCGGCACGCAGGATGGAGACGATGACCGGTTTGATGCCCTCGATCATGGGGGCGTCCATCGCCGCCAGCGGGGTCTCGATGGGCACCAGGCTGAGCGGCAGGTCGCGGGTGACCTCGTAGCCGAGCAGCGCCGAGATCTCCCGCAGCAGGCGGCGGAACTCGGCGGTGGGGGTGTCCTTGCGCCGCATCAGACTCAGCTTGTGCTGCACCAAGGGGTGGTCCACCACGACGACGTTGTCGAGCACCTCGCCTGCCATCACCCTCCTCGTCCGCTGCGGCCCACCATAGGGAGCGGCACCGCCCAGCGTCCCCAGGCGGCGCACCTCCTGATCGGCGGTTGCGGCTAGGGCATCGTCGAGCACGGTGCCGTCGGGTAGGACCGGGTGGGGCCACACCTCCGCCAGCGGCGCCAGCACGAAGTGGCGCTGGGCCATGCGGGGGTGGGGGACGGTGAGCCCGGACCGGTCGACCGCCCGGTCGCCGTACAGCAGCAGGTCGAGGTCGATGATCCGGGGGCCCCAGCGCTCTCGACGTTCCCGGCCCATGAGCCGTTCGATGCCGAGCAGCGCCTCCAGGACTAGTTCCGGGTCGAGGTCGGTCTCCACCAGGGCTACGGCGTTGAGGTAGTCGCCCTGTTCGGGACCGCCGACCGGGGCGGTCTCGTACACCGACGACACCGCTGCTACCCGCCCTACGTTTTCCGCCAGGGCGGCGATGGCAGCGGCCAGATGGTGGCGGCGGTCGCTCAGGTTGGAGCCGAGCCCGACGGCGGCGGTGACGGTCAACCGGGAACGGGGATGAGCCGCCGCCCCTCCGGGCCGAGCGGGCGACCGGTGATCTCCTGGATGATCGAGGTGGCCATCACCGGGTCCTTGATCAGCCCGGCGTACACCAGGTAGCCACCCAGCAACCCGACCACGGTGTCATCGATGTGGTCGTGGTGCACCAGCACGCAGGCGCCGCGGCGCGACAGCGCCTCGTCGAGGTCGGCGAACACCCCCGGCGCCTCGGCGGGGTCGAGGTCGGGGACGATGGGGTGGTTGAAGTAGCGCAATCCGGCCGCCTCATACGCAGCCTGGTTCTGGTTGCCAGGCAGCAGCGAGAACACGGTGTTCACCCCCTCAGCGAGGAGCCACACCACCTCCTCCTCACGCCGCACCCGGCGGTGCTGGAACCCGTACCCGCCGATCCGCTCGGAGACGGCCAACCGACCGGTGATGACCCAGGTGAATCCCTTTGGTTCTAGCCCTGCCATGAGACATCCTCTACGCGGTGGCGGCGGCGAACGATAGCGTCGGCGGTTCGCGCCGCCTGGAGGGCACCGGCCACGTCGTGGACCCTGACGGCGGCGGCTCCGGCGGCGACCGCCAGCGCCGTGGTGGCGTGCGTCGCCTGGTCCCGCTGGGCTGCCGGGGCGGGATGGCCGGCGGCGGACAGTATCTCGCCGAGAAACCCCTTGCGCGACGTTCCCACCAGCACCGGGTACCCGGTGGCTACCAGCGCGCCCAGACCGGCAAGCAGCTCCAGGCTGTGTCCCACCCGCTTGCCGAACCCGATCCCGGGGTCGAGGCAGATGCGGTCGGGTGCGATCCCGGCGGCCGCCACCACCTCGGCCCGGCCGAGGAGGAACCGCTCCACCTCGGCGACCACGTCGTCGTAGCGAGGATTGAGTTGCATCGTCGCGGGGGTGCCTTGCATGTGCATCAACACCACCCCTGCACCCCACTGGGCGCACACCGCCACCATCTCGGGGTGGGCCAGGGCGGTGACGTCGTTGACCACCTCGGCCCCGACGTCGAGAGCGGCGGCGGCCACCGCCGGCTTGGAGGTGTCCACCGACACCGCCACCCCGGCGGACACCAGACCGGCGACCACCGGCACCACCCGATCCAGTTCCTCGCCCACCGCCACCCCGGTGGATCCGGGCCGGGTGGACTCGCCGCCGACATCCACCAGGTCGGCGCCTGCGGCCCACAGCGCCCTCCCCGCAGCCACCGCCCCCTCGGCGTCGGAGAACCGTCCTCCGTCGGAGAACGAGTCGCTGGTGACGTTTAGTACCCCGACGATCAGGGTGTGGTCGGCAGTGGTCAGGGTGGTGGACCGAACCCGCCAGGTGACGGGAGCGAAGGCCATGTGGCGGTGGTCAGTGTTGCGGGCGCGAATGGTCGTGGGGGGAGGGGATCACCATCGGATCGGTGGTCTCGGCGGCCATGCCGTCGACACCGGCCGCCACCGGCTGGCTGGGTGCCTGGATGCGCAGCGACCCGTTGCCGACGTGCTCCCACTTGGGGATGTCCCCGAACACCTCGGCCACCTCGGCGGCGTCCAGGGTCTCGTTCTCCAGCAGCGCCTTGGCGATGCGGTCGAGGGCGTCGCGGTGGGCGACGAGGATCTCCCGGGCCTCGTCATGGGCCTGGGTGATCAACCGGCGGACCTCCTCGTCGATGGCGGCGGCCAGCTCGTCGGAGATGTCGTTGCGCTGGGAGTAGTCACGCCCCAGGAACACCTCCGCCTCCGGCTTGCCGTAGCGCAGCGGGCCCAGCTTGTCGCTCATCCCGTACTCCATCACCATCTTGCGGGCGAGGTTGGTGGCCTTCCCGATGTCGTCGTTGGCCCCGGTGCTGGGGTCACCGAACACCAGCTCTTCGGCGGTGCGCCCCCCCAGGGCGTACGCCAGCTGGTCGACCAGCTCGCTGCGCCGGTTGAAGTACTTCTCCTCCATGGGCAGCGCCAGGGTGTAGCCACCGGAGCGGCCCCGGGGGATGATGGTGACCTTGTGGATTGGGTCCAGGTTGGGGAGCACGTGACCCACCAGGGCGTGGCCCCCCTCGTGGTAGGCGGTGAGCTCCCGTTCGGACTCGGTGATCACCCGGCTGCGCCGCTCCGGACCGGCCATCACCCGATCGATGGCCTCCTCCAGCTCGTTGAGGCCGATATCGGTGCGCCCCCGCCTGGCGGCGAGCAGCGCCGCCTCGTTGATCAGGTTGGCCAGGTCGGCACCGGTGAAGCCGGGGGTCTGCCGGGCCAGAC
>JACDBE010000171.1 GCA_013695075.1 Acidimicrobiia bacterium | reverse complement strand
GGCGGAGGCCGACCGGGCGGCACAGGAGGCGGACATGGCGGCGGCGCGCCAGGCCGCTGCCGACGAGGCGGCATCGCTGTTGGCCACCGCCCGCAGCGAAGCCGACGCCGTGGCGGCCCAGGCGGAGACCGATCGTCTCGCCGTCGATGACGAACTGGCCGGACTCCGGGAAGCGGCCCGCCGACAAGGCGAGGAGCTGGTGGCGGAGGCGGAGCGCCGAGCCGCCGGGATCGTAGAGGCGGCGCAGACCGAGCTGGCCGCCGCCGAAGCGGCCCGGGCCGACGCTACCGACACGGTGAACACCCTCCGCCAGCAGGTGGCCGACCGTCTGCAGAGGGCGGACGACGACGCCGCCGCCCGGTTGGCCCAAGCGGACACGGATGCGGCGGCGGTGCGCACCGCCGCCGAAGCCGAAGTCGCTTCGGTGCGGTCCGCCGCCGACGAAGCCCTCACCGCCGCCCATGACCAGGCCACCACCATCAGGCTGGCCGCCGAGGAGCATGCCGCCTCGCTGCGCCACGAGGCGGACACGGACCGCATCGCCGCCGCCGAGCACCTGGAGGTGGCCAGACTTCGGGAGACGGAGGCAGCCACCGCCGGTAGGGACCTCGTCGACCGGGCCAGCACCGAGGCCGACCAGATCGTGCGCGCCGCCGAGGCCAAGGCCGATGAGCGGCGATCCGCCGCCGAGTCCCTGCTCGCCGGTGCCCGCGCCGAGGCGGCCAGGGTGAGAGCCGAGACCGAGAAGATGCGCGAAGCCATGCGCCTCGTCGGGGTGAATCCCCGTGCCGCCGTTCCCGGGCAGACGGCACCCCGGCCCGCAGCCACCGCGGCACAGCCGGATGACGAACGTCGCTCCCGCTACTCCAGGCAGTCGGCCCAGTTGCCCAAGATCGGCCGCGATGCCGGCGATGTGCTGGCGAAGATCGGCGACCTGCGGCGGCGAGGAACGCGCAACCCCGACGACGACGCCTAGACTGCCGGGTGCTCCGGAAGCCCTCGGTGGATGGAGTCCCCCCTGAGAGGTCGACCGGGGCCGCGCCGTGAGTCGACCGGAACCCGAACATCCGATCCTGGAGTGCTTGTGTCCGAAATCATTGCGCCGCACGGCGGCGAGCTGGTTGATCTGCTGGTAGACGAGGCTCGGGCCACCGAGCTCAAGGAGGGCTCCCTGGAGTTTCCCTCCTGGGACCTGACCGACCGGCAGGTGTGCGATCTGGAGCTGCTGGTCAACGGCTCGTTCTCGCCGCTGCGGGGCTTCCTCGGCCGCAGCGATTACGAGTCGGTGGTGGCGGACATGCGGCTGGCCGACGGGACCCTGTGGCCGATGCCGATCACCCTCGACATCTCCGAGGAGGCCGCCGAGGGTCTGGCTCCCGGGATGAGCCTGGCGCTGCGCGATGCCGAGGGAGTGATGCTGGCCGTGGTCGCCATAGATGACGTATGGCGTCCCGACAAGGAGGCCGAGGCCAAGGGCGTATTCGGCACCACCAGCACCGAGCACCCCGGCGTCGCCTATCTGATGAACCGGGCAGGGCCCATCTACATTGGCGGCCGGGTGGAGGGTGTCCAGCTCCCCGTCCACTACGACTTCCATTCGCTACGCAAGACCCCGGCTCAGGTGCGCGCCGAGTTCGCCGCCAACGGCTGGGACCGGGTGGTCGCCTTCCAGACCCGCAACCCGATGCACCGGGCCCACGTCGAGCTGACCATGCGGGCCGCCGCCTCGACCGGCGCCCACCTGCTCATCCATCCGGTGGTGGGGATGACCAAGCCGGGAGACGTCGACCACTACACCCGAGTGCGGGTCTACCAGGCCATCCAACGCCACTTCCCCGAAGAGGGCGTCGGGCTGTCGCTGCTCAACCTGGCGATGCGCATGGGCGGCCCCCGCGAAGCGGTGTGGCACGCCATCATCCGCAAGAACCATGGCGTCACCCATTTCATCGTGGGTCGGGACCATGCCGGCCCCGGCAAGGACTCCACGGGCACTCCGTTCTACGGTCCCTACGAGGCTCAGGACATGGTGCTGGCGCATGAGAGCGAACTGGGGGTGACCCTGGTCCCCTTCAAGCAGATGGTGTTCGTCCCTTCCCAAGACACCTACATGCCCACCGACGAGGTGCCTGCAGGCACCGACATCCTCGACATCTCCGGCACCCAGCTGCGGGAGAAGCTGGCCACCGGCGCCGAGATCCCGGAGTGGTTCAGCTTCCCCGAGGTAGTGGCCGAGCTGCGCCGCACCCACCGCCCCC
>JACDBE010000159.1 GCA_013695075.1 Acidimicrobiia bacterium | reverse complement strand
TGAACCCGTGAGCGGAACCGAGGCGATCGGGCAGACCCCTGCCGGTTACCGGTTGCGGCAGTTGATGGGTCATTTCTTGTACCTGTCGGCACCGCCCGCCTCGTCGCAAGGAGAGGGTTGGTCATGGTGGATAGGGCTCGAACCCTTCGAGTCGTTGTTGTTCGCGGACGTAGGCGACTATGGCTCCGACATCTTCAGGCGTCAGGCCTTCGATCGGCGGCATATCTCCGAATGGCCAGTGGTGCGCTCGCGAGCCGTATTGCACAGCGAAGAGGAATGCGCCGTCGCCGTGATGGTCCGGTTCGTACACCTCCGAGAGGTGCGAAGGCCCGCTGTCGGTGCCTTGGAGGTCGCTGCCGTGACACACGGCGCAGTTGGCCGCATACAGCGCGGCTCCGGTTTCGACCACCTCAGGATCCTGGGGCTCGATCCCGATGTCCGGCTCCGTACCGCAAGCAGCGAGGAGCAGCAGTGTGGAGGCTGCACGACTGGCTTGGCGCCTCATGCGGCAGGTCTCAGTTCGAGCCGGCGCAGCAATTGGGCGTTGATGGCGACGACGACCGTGGAGATGCTCATCAGCAGCGCCGCCGTGGCGGGGGCGAGGACGACTCCGGCCCAGGCGAGGGCGCCCGCCGCCAATGGGATGGCAACGACGTTGTAGCCGGTGGCCCAGACGAGGTTCTGGAGCATCTTGCGGTACCCGGCTTTGGAGAGGCGACGGATGCCGACCACACCCCTGGGGTCGTCTGAGGTGAGGACGATGCCGGCTGATTCGATGGCGACGTCGGTGCCGGCGCCGATGGCGATTCCGACATCGGCTTGGGCGAGGGCCGGGGCGTCGTTGACTCCGTCGCCGACCATCGCCACTTTTAGTCCTTTCCGTTGCAGCTCGGCGACCTTGGAGTGCTTCTCCTCGGGGACGACCTCGGAGAGCACCTGGTCGATGCCAAGGTCGGCTCCGACCGCGTCGGCGACCTGGTGGGCGTCTCCGGTGATCATCGCCACCCGCACCCCCATGCGGTGAAGCTCAGCCACCGCATCTCGAGACTCGGGACGGATCTCGTCCTCCAACGCCAGCGCGCCGTGCACGGTCCCGTCCACGATGACATACAGCACCGATGCGCCCCGGTCCTTCCAACCGGCGATGTCTTCTGCGATCTCATCCGGTACCCCGATGCTGCGTTCGCGGAGCAGTGACGGGCCTCCAACGGCGACGCGCATCCCGTCGACCCGGGCCTCGACACCTCGACCGCTCATCGCCTTGAAGCCGCTGGCGGTGGCGACTCCACCGCGGCTCTTGGCTTCGGTCACGATCGCTCTCGCCAGGGGATGCTCCGAGTCGGATTCGACGGCTGCCGCCAACGCGAGCAGCCGGTCCTGATCCGGGTCGAGGGCGGCGATGGCGCTGACGCGATGACTGCCCTTGGTGAGGGTGCCGGTCTTGTCGAACAGGATCACATCGACGTTGCGCATCCGCTCCAACGCCAACCGGTCCTTGACCAGGATCCCGTTGCGGGCAGCCATTCCGGTGGAGATGGAGATCACCAACGGGATGGCCAGACCGAGGGCGTGGGGACATGCGATGACCAGCACGGCGACGGTCGCGACCACTGCCTGATCGGGCTGCGCCACGGCCAGCCAAGCCGCGGCGGTGATGACGGCGGCGCCGACCGCCACATAGAACAGCAGGGCCGCGGCGCGGTCGGCCAGGACCTGGGCCCGGGACTGCGACTCCTGGGCTTGGGCGACGAGCCGCTGGATACCCGCTAGTGCGGTGTCGTCCCCGACCGCATCCACAGCGACCCGGATCGCGCTGTCGGTGGCGACCGTTCCTGCCACCACGGTATCGCCCGGCTTCTTCGGCACCGGCTTCGACTCGCCGGTCACCATCGACTCATCCACTTCGACCTCGCCGTCGATGATCCTCCCATCGGCGGGGATGCGGCCTCCGGGGCGGACAAGCACCCGATCCTGTACGCGCAGGTCGGCTACCGCAACCGTTTCGAGGCCGCCGTCGGTAACCCTTTCCGCCTCATCAGGCAGCAGCTCCGCCAACGCGGCCAACGCGCCTCGGGCCTGGCCGATCGCCCGCATCTCCATCCAGTGACCCAGCAGCATGATCGTGATCAGAGCGGCAAGCTCCCACCAGAACTCCAGGTCGAACCAGGCCAGCGTGGTCGCCACCGAAGCAGCGAAGGCCACGGTGATCGCCATACCGATCAGCAGCATCATCCCGGGCTGCCGATCCCGAACCTCTCCCAGGGCGCCCTTTAGAAACGGCGCTCCCCCGTAGACGAAGATGACCGTCCCCAGTACCGGCGCCGCCCAATTCGAGCCAGGGAACGAGGGTGCGGTGTACCCGAACCACTCCTGGATCATCTCGGAGTAGAAGACCACCGGGATGGTCAGCGCCAGCGACAACCAGAAGCGGTCTTGGAACATGGCCACGCGGTGACCAGCGTGCTTGTCGCGGCCGCCGCCGTGACCCGTGTGCTCCCCGTCTTGGTGACCCGAGTGGGTGGCGTGGTCCTCAGCCTCGGTGACTGCACCGTGGACCTGGTGGTGGCCGGTGTCGTCGCCACTGTGCTCGTTGTGGTTCATCGATTGCTCCTCGGGGTTCGACATTACGAGCGGACCAGACGCTCGATCGCCCGGGTCGCCTCGGTCACCATGCGATCCGCTTCCAGTTCGTCACCCACCTCGCTGGCCTCGCGCACGCAGTGCCGGACATGCTCATCCAATAGACCGATCGCCACACCCTTCAGGGCGGCCGACACGGCGTTGACCTGGGTGAGTACATCGATGCAGTACTTGTCCTCAGCGATCATCCGCTGCAACCCACGCACCTGACCCTCGATCCGAGCCAGCCGCCGCAAGTAGTCGTCTTTGTTGATCTCATAGCCGCCCACAGACCACCCCCGTATACCTTAGGGGGGTACTGTATCAATCTGGTGCCCGTTGTTCAACTCTTCGCATCAATGACGCTTGTTGGTCTGACTGCGAGGAACTTCTGGGAGCGTCCGCGCCGCTCCCGTTTCAGGCGCCGGGGCGGAGCCCGGCCAGGGTCACCGCCACAAGCCGGCGGACCGCAGCCTTCGACGGCAAGCTGCTGGCTGCTGTGAGGGCGTGGAGGCAGTAGGTCGCCAGCTCGTCGGCCGTCACATCGTTCCGAACATCGCCGGCCTCTGCGCCCTCGGTGAGCAGAGCCCGGATCATGTCGTAGAGCTGCTGCTGAGCTCGGGCGACCTGCTCGCCTCGATGGAGCAACGCTCCGAGTTCGGTTTCTGGGTGCCCGTGGGACTCGTGGCAGATGAGGGCGTAGGCCTCGAGCACCGTCTCGAGCCGCCCGCCGGTGTCGCTCGCCCGGTCACGGGCTTCGGCGAGCAGTGCAAGGTGGCCGGTGATCTTCTCCTCGTGCCAGGCGTACAGGATGGCTTCGACGCTGGAGAAGTACTTGTACAGCGTCGCCCGGCCGATGCCGGTGTCATCGGCTATCTGCGACATCGTCACCGACCGCAGCCCGTGCTCGTTCACCAAAGCAGCGGCGGTCCCGAGGATCGCGGCCTGCACCTCGCGGCGGTGTGCCTCGATCGTCTCATTCCACAGCCTCGGCACAACAGCCAGTATACGCGCCGGCATGGTCCGAGACATAGTGCATTGACACGAACACGATGTCTCGTAAACTGGTCGTGGAGCTGACCCCGATGCCGTTACAAAGAGGACATGTCATGCCTGAAGGACCCCCCGACCTCGAGTCCGATCCCAACACTGGCATGGGGCCTGATGATCGGGGGTCACCTACCGGCACACCACGATGGGCGAAGATCTCTGGGATCATCGGGCTCCTGCTGGTGGTCGTGCTCGTCATCATGTTGTTTGTCGGCAGTGGTGGCCATGGCCCTGGTCGGCACACACCGCCCTCAGGCGGCACAGAACTCAGCGTGCCATCCCCTTGACCATGACACCCCGCATCCGCAAGCTTGCGCTGACCGCGCATGTCAGTGCCTCGGTCGGCTGGCTCGGAGCGGTCGCCGCCGTCCTGGCTCTTGCCGTCGCCGGTGTGACCAGCGGGGATCCTCAGACGGTGCGTGGTGCCTACGTCGTGATGGAGTTCATGGGCCGTTTCGTCCTCGTCCCGTTGGCGTTCGCCTCGCTGCTCACCGGACTCATCCAGGCGCTGGGCACCAGGTGGGGCCTTTTCCGGCACTATTGGGTCCTGTTCAAGCTCCTGATCAATCTCTTCTCCACCCTCGTCCTACTGACCTATATGGAGACCTTCAGCTTCATGTCAGGGGTAGCGGCAGATGCAACATCCGCGCTTGCCGTGGTGCGGAACTCATCCCCGCTGTTCCACGCCATAGCTGCACTCGTTCTGTTGCTCGTCGCCACAGCGCTCTCGGTGTACAAGCCGCGGGGGATGACCCGGTACGGCCAGCGCAAACAGCACGAGCAGGGGACGGTGCCCGTACCGTAGGTGCAGCACTTACGGGGTTGGTAGGCAGACGAAGACGAAGTCGTCACTTCGTCGTTGGCGGTGTCCATTTGGGGAGTTGCAGGCCATTGCCGATGACACCGAGCTCGGACATCTCATGGGCAAAGACGGCGATGGTGGCTAGAGAACGCCGGCGAGCGCGCCGGGCACGAGCACAGCCAGGATCACGAGGCGGTCCTCATCGACCATCCCGACCACACCGTCGAGATGGCCGGCGGCTGAACGCAGCCGGAACGCCACCGAGCCAACCTCGGCTCTCATAGCCCAGTTCTTCCGGCGATTCTCCAGCAGCTCTCGCTGCTCCTGGAACTCGTCTCGGTCGATCTCACCTGCGGCGAACCGACGCGCCAAGATCTCGAGCGCAGCGGCTGGCGTCGCCGAATAGGACGCCCTGGAGGCTTGGATCCCCCACACCGACAGGGCGACTGCGGCGCCCCAGAAGGGGATCATCATCGTCCACCCGAAGAAGCCCCATCGTGTTCCAGTCACACCACATGGCATCACCTCTGCCGCGATCGTGCCCCATCGCTGGTGCGGCAGGCATGGCCGAAATGCCCTGGCTCGCGGGCCGTTCGCCACTTTGGTCGGTCGGTTGGCGCTATTGCTCCGCCTGGCTCTCCTGCCAGGTCACCTGCCATTGGAAGGCGCGCTCTTGCGGGCCCCAATTCGCCTTGAAATACTCGAGGATGGCGCGGATGTCATCGTCGCGAAGCTGTTCACCGAACGTCGGCATCCGCGTTTCGGCGAAGTCGGATCCGTCGCGGATGATCTCGAGGAGCAGTTGATCGGAGTGATGCCACGTGTGCCCTGACGAGTCGTGCGGTGGCGGCGGATAGGATCCGTCGCGGTTCGGTGTCTTCCAGTCGGGGTCCCCGGACAGGTCGGGGCCGTGGCACGACGAGCAGTTCGCTTGGTACAGCTCCTCACCTCGAGCTACCCGCTCGTCGTCGAGTTCGGGAAGCGGTGGCGCTTCGCCTGCCAGGTTGGGCACGGCTGTCGGCGGGGTTGTGTCGCCCCCGGATGTTGAGCATCCCGACACCAGCACCGAGAACATCGCGGCGATCACGACAGCTGCCCGGAGGCGCCGCGAGGTCATGGTCCGACCGTGATCTCCCCAGTCATGCCCGCGGCATAGTGCCCAGGCTGATGGCAGCCGATCAGCACCGTCCCAGCCTCGGTGAACCGCCACGTGAGCTCCTCGGTTTCCCCGGCCTGCACCGTCACCGCGTTGGGTGCATCGGACATGATCATCCCGTCCTCGGCCATCTGTGCTTCGTGCTCATCCTGGGCAGCCTGGTCCCCAAGCGTGAAGTCATGCGCTACCTGTCCGGCATTGACGATGCGGAACGTCACCGTCTCACCGGCAACGACCGTCAACGCCGGCGGGGTGAAACGGAAGTCGTCATTGGCCACGATCTCCACGGAACGGTCGGCCTCCGCCGGATCCGCTGGTTCTCCGAACGCGAACTCCAATCCGCTGCCGTCGCCTGCAGCCGCGGTCGTGGTGGTGTCGGCGTCCGACCCGCCGCAGCCGCCGAGAACAAGAACCGCCCCTGCCACCAGGGCGCCCAAGAGCAATCGACTTTCAAACATGACCTCTCTCCTGACTCTTCGAGAAATGCGTGCCGGATCAGCAGGGCTCAGACCCGCATCACGCACAATTCGAAGAGCAAGCATTCCTGCGACCGTGTCACCGGCGAAGGTCCGAGCCGCAGGAGGATCCGGTGCCAGCTCCCGGCGTCCGGTCGGCATCGACCAAGAGGCCAGTGAGGGCCCCTTGCGATGAGCCCGGTGCCCGTGATCACGAAGACGCAGATCCCAAACACGCCGTGAGGGACGGCCCCGCCGTCGTCGTGCCTAGCGGTGTGGTGATCGGTATCGACCGCGGCGGCTGCGACGCCGTCGAGACCGTGCATCAAGAGCACGCCAACGATGGCGAGCGCGACCAGTCCGGTCATCCATAGGCAACGGCGTCGGTGGTCGGTCGAGAGTGTCATCACCTTTGTCACCACCCGACGTTAGACGGACGAAGCAGGTTCCAGTCGGTGAGATGTCGTCAGGTGTGGGGTCTGCGGGACCGGCGGGGGAGCGTCGTTGATCGCGACATCACGATCCGCGCGTCATCTGTGCAACTAACAGGAGCGAGATTGAGCGTGAGAACGCGAAACACTGCAAGATCGGGCGAGAAGTCGATTCGTGCCGAAAACCTTGCTGCGAAGCGTCCCGGCCGGATCGCCTTGATCTGTAACGGTGGGCCCGGCAGGACTCGAACCTGCGACCGACGGATTATGAGTCCGCTGCTCTAACCGGCTGAGCTACGGGCCCGCAGCCGGCGTACCGTACACGATGGTGGCGCCGGTCACGCCGTGGTTTCGGCGGCGGGGAGGGTGATCACGAAACGGGCACCGGAACCGGGTCGCGACCTTACGGTGACGGTGCCATGGTGGGCGTCGGCGATGGCGCGCACGATTGCCAGACCGAGCCCGGCGCCATCGGTGGAGTCGCCGCGGGCCGCGCGGGCGAAGATCTGCTCGGCCCGGTCGGAGGGCACCCCGGGACCGGAGTCCTCCACCCACAGGGATGCGTTACCGTCGTGCACCCGGGTGCCGATGACGATGCGGTCCCCAGTCGTGGTGACCTTGACCGCATTGGCGACCAGCTGGACGATCGCCTGGGTGAGCCGCTGCCGGTCGCCGCTGACTGGTACCGCATCGGGGGCGTCGATCTGCCAGTCCCGCGCCGCCAACACCGACACCTTCTGATGGGCTTCGAGCACCACCTGGCGCAGGTCGAGCGGCTCGACCTGGAGGAAGTCCGGATGCTCGGACATCGCCAGCAGGAACAGGTCGTTGACGATGCGGCTCATCCTGTCGACCTCGTCGGTGATCAGATCGACGGTGGCGGCGCGATCGGCGGCGGTGTCGTCGAGCCCGATGAGCTCGGCGTGGCCACGGATGACGGTGAGCGGCGATCGCAGTTCGTGGCTGGTGTCGTGGAGGAAGCGTTGCTGGGCGGCGAACGCACGCTCGAGACGGGCAAGCATGTCGTTGAAGGCGGTGGCGATCAGCGACGCCTCGTCACGGCCGGTCACGGGGATGCGCTGGTGCATGTCGGTGTCGGAGATGGTCGGTGCCGTCTCGGCGAGCGACTGCAGCGGCCGCAGCACCCGGCCCGCCAGGAACAGACCCAACCCGGCGACCAGGACCATGGTGATCATCTGCACCACAACATGGGTGGTCACGGCCTCGTCGATCTCTTCCTGTTCGAACGCCGGGAAGTTGGCCACCACGAACAGGCCGTCACCATCGCGTCCGGTCAGCGGCAGGGCGACGTATCGAGCCAGACCGAGGGCGGTGTCGATCGAGCCCTCCTCCCGCCGATCGAGGGACAGCCAGTAGTCGATGGCGGGCCGGATCTCGTCGGCATCGGCGGCATCCTGAGCGCGGCGATCTTGGTACAGGTCGCCATCGAGGAACGCCAGCAGCGTCTCGCCCTCGTCGGGGATCTCCCTGGCGAAGTAGACGTCGAAGAGCGCCGGTAGGTCACCAGCGAAGGGTTCACCGGTGATGGGGTCGATGCCGGTGGACAGCAGCCGGAACTCCTCAGCCTCCCGCTGCAGGCTGACCGCCACCTCGTCCTCGAGTTGCTCGAACAACACGGCACGCAACGCCAGCACCGAACCGATCGAAGCTACCACCGGCAGAATCACTACCAGGGCGAGGATCCGCACCCGGATGCTGCCCAGCCATCGTTGCGGCCAGCGGGGCGCGGCCATAGCATCAACCGCCGACCTACCTTCGACGGTGGTGTCCTCGGATTGATCCGCCAATCCCACCGGACGCATCACCTCAACTCCTTGCCCGATGCGGTCAGCCCCCACGACCGACATCGGAACCAGTCACCGGCCCAACCTACCGGCGGGGCGGGCCGGTTGCAGGCGACGGCAGGGCGCGCGCCGCGGTCGATCACATCGCTCCCATGGAGGCGGCTGGCGGAGAGAGAGGGATTCGAACCCTCGAGGAGGCTTGACACCCCCTACTCGCTTAGCAGGCGAGCGCCTTCGACCACTCGGCCATCTCTCCGGCGGAGGGAGAGGGATTTGAACCCTCGAGGCGGCTTACACCACCTACACGCTTTCCAGGCGTGCGCACTAGGCCAGACTATGCGATCCCTCCGGGCTGCGCAGTCTAGGAGGGGTTGACTGGGGCCTGATGGGACGAGGGGCGGCGGCGATGGAGGTGCCACCGAGCGATTGGCATCGGGCGATGGGTGTCGCCCTCGACGAGGCGCGCCTGGCGGGTGCCGCAGGCGACGTCCCGGTAGGGGCGGTCCTGATCGGCCCGGATGGGGCGATGGTGGCGGCTGGGCACAACCGGCGCCACCAGAGCGGCGACGTCACCGCCCATGCCGAGATGCTGGTGCTGTCGGCGGCCACCAAGGCCGCCGGCGACTGGCGGCTTGACGGCCACACCCTTGTCGTCACCCTGGAACCATGCCCGATGTGCGCCATGGCGGCGGTGTGGGCCCGCATCGAACGCATCGTGTTCGGTGCGGTCGATCCCAAGGCTGGTGCGGCGTGGAGCCTGTACAACATCCCCCAGGACGCCAGGCTCAACCACCGCTGCCAGCTAGTCGCTGGGGTGCGGGCCGACGAGGCGGCGGTGCTGCTGGAGGCGTTCTTCGCCGATCGTCGGCCCTAAGGAGGTGCGCACCCCAGGGGCACCTGTGCTGATGGCGCAGCTCCTAGAGCCGATACGGCGCCCGCCTACAATCGCCGGCGGAGGGATGGCCGAGCGGACGAAGGCGGCAGTCTCGAAAACTGTTGGGCCTCATTAGGGGTCCCGTGGGTTCGAATCCCACTCCCTCCGCC
>JACDBE010000157.1 GCA_013695075.1 Acidimicrobiia bacterium | reverse complement strand
CACCGGCGTGGAGGGCGAAGAACAGCAGGGGGAGCGTGGTGGTGGCCGACATCGCCGCCACCCACAGCGGCGACCCGGTCAACTCGAGCATCAGCCACCCGGCAGCCACCGACTGGAGGAACGACCCCACGTTGGAGACCACCGAAGCCAGCCACAACGCCCGGAACCGAGCTACTCGAAGCGGGCCGACGGACGAGGTGGACATGCCCGCCAACGCTACCGCTCACCCACCGACACCCGGCACCCCATCACCCCAGCGGTCGGTAAGCCGATCGCACCTGTGCTCACATGCGCTATGTCACCTCGAGGTTGGTGTCCGAGTAGTCGAGGAAGGTGATGGCTCCCGTGGCTGTCCCACCCGGGCAAGGAGGATTGCCGCATCGCTCAGCTCGGTCACGCCATGCTGCACGATGTGCATCAGATAGACCCAGAGGGGTGGTCCGCCGGGGCGTTCGACGTAGGAAGATGAGGCAAGATCGTCATTGGTGAGGGTGGCGAGCCACGCTCGCATCTCCGCCTTATCCCCGGCCCAGTGATCCGCCACCACTTGAAGGGAGCCCGGTCGATGCAACGGTGGCGGGTGCCGGCTATCCGCCGGCGGTACTCTCGGGGCCGATGCGGATCGTCGTTGCCCAGTGTACCGTCGACTACGAGGGCAGGCTGGCCGCCCATCTGCCGATGGCGACCCGGCTGGTCATGGTCAAGGTGGACGGGTGTGTTGCCGTCCACGCCGACGGCGGTGCGTACAAACCGCTCAACTGGATGAACGCCCCTAACCACCTCCTCGACGAGGGCGACCGGTGGGTGGTCACCAACCTCAAGGGGGAGCGGCTCACCATCACCTTCGGCGCCGTCCACTTCGACACCAGGGTCGATCTGGGCGAGGACCCCGGGCTGCGCAAGGACGGGGTGGAGGCGGAGCTGCAACGGCTGCTGGCGGAGACGCCGGGGGTGATCGAACCTGGGCTGAGCCTGATCCGCCGGGAGCACCCGACGCCGGTGGGGCCAGTGGACCTGCTGTGCCGGGCCACAGACGGGTCGACGGTCGCCGTCGAGGTGAAGCGCCGGGGCGAGATCGACGGGGTGGAGCAGCTCACCCGGTATCTCGACTTCCTGGCCCGGGACCGGCGGCTGGCGGCGGTGCGGGGCATCCTGTGCGCCCAGGCGATCAAGCCCCAGGCCCGCCAGCTGGCCGAGGACCGCGGCATCGGCTGGGTCGAGGTCGACTACGACCTGCTGCGGGGCCTCGACTCGCCGGTGCTCCGCCTGTTCTGACGACCTAGACAAGCTCCTCGGAGCGCGGCGCGAAGCTGGGGTGGCGCAGCTTGGCGAGGGCTGCCATCTCGATCTGGCGCACCCGCTCCCTGGTGAGCCCGACGATGGCACCCACCTCGCTCAGGGTGCGTGGGGTGTATCCCTCCAGCCCGAAGCGCAACGCCATCACTCGGCCCTCTATGGCGTCGAGCATCCCGAGCACGGTCAGCAGCTCGTCGTGACGCACGCTGGCGAATGCGGCCGCGAACGGATCGGCCGCCTGGTCGTCGACCACCAGATCGCCGAGAGCGGTCTCGGCGTCGTCGCCCACGGGCCGGTCGAGCGACACGCAGTCGGCGGGGGCCAGTAGGGCGCTGCGCACCTTGTCGATGTCGAGCCCGCTCACCTCGGAGATCTCGGCGGCAGTGGGCTGGCGATGGCGGGACTCGTGCAGGGTCAGCTCGGTTTCCTGCACGGTGCGCACCACGTCCACCATGTGTACCGGCAGCCGTATCGTCCTGCCGTTGTTGCCCAGACCCCGGCTGATCGCCTGGCGGATCCACCAGGTGGCGTAGGTGGAGAACTTGAACCCCTTGCGCCAGTCGAACTTCTCCACCGCGCGGATGAGCCCCAGGTTGCCCTCCTGGATGAGATCGAGCAGCTCCAGCCCGCGCCCGGTGTACCGCTTGGCGATCGACACCACCAAACGCAGGTTGCAGGCGATGAACTCCGATCGGGCGCGGCGGGCCAGCCACACGTCGCGTTCGAGAGCGAGACGGTCTTGCGGTAACAGCTCGGTGGAGCTGTTGGCCAAGGCGGCGGCGGCGATACACCCCTGTTCCATGATCCGCGCCAGCCGCACCTCGTCTTCGGCGCTGAGCAGCGGGTGGCTGGACACCTCGTCGAGGTACTGGCCGAGGAGGTCGACCACGGGGGCGCTCTTGACGAGCTTGCTCATCCGCCCACCCCGCCGGGACTGGTCGCCCCGGGGGAGCCGGCGGGCACCTTCGGGTGGGGGGGTCCGGTCGGTGGCAGCCTGCGCCGCGGCATGTCGTTCCTGTCAGCCGAACCTATCACCACCAGGTCGGCGTGGCAATGGGTGAAACCGTTGGAACGCCGGGTGGGACGGCGACCCCCACTACCCTGTGGACAACCCCCAACACGTTGGTTGGAGAGGGGTGGGTTCAACCATGAAGCGACGTCGGATCCTGCTGGGCATCGGGATGGCCCTGGTGGCGTCGGCGTGTGCCTCTCCCACCACCCTGGTCATGGGTGACGCCGCCATCAACCCGGAGCCGGGGGCGCCGCTGGTCACCATGACGGTGCGCGCCGCCGACGACAACTCGGCGCTGGTCGGCGCTGAGGTCACCGTCGCCGGTGTTGGGATGGTCACCGACCCGTCGGGTCGGTTCGAGGTGGAGTGGAGAGATGAACCGCTTCAGGTGGCGGTGTCCGTACCGGGCTTCGTCACCCGCACCAGGACCATCCGGGAGTATCCGGAAGCCACCGCAGGCGCCGTCGCCATGAAGCTGGACCCGGTGGTGCTGGTGGGCACCGTGCTTGGCCCCGACGGCACCGGTCTGCCCGGCACCACCGTGGCCCTCAACGGGAGCGAGGCCCGCACCGACGAGACGGGTACCTTCCGGCTGACGAGGGCGCTGGCCGGTGAGGTGACGGCGAGCCGCCCGGCATGGGAACCGGCCAGCGCCACCTGGGACGGTGAGGCGGCCGGCGTCGAGGTGCAGATGCAGCCCCGCACCATCCGGGCATTGCGGGTGAGCGGTGACAAGGCGGCCGACCCCGAGACCTGGTCCGAGCTGCTGGCGCTGGTGGCCCAATCGTCGGTGAATGCGCTGGTCATCGACACCAAGGACGAGAACGGATGGGTGTCGCACGTCAGCCGGGTGCCCGAGGTCGAGGAGATCGGCGCCCTCAACGTGGGTCACCTGTACGACGTCGAACAGGTGCTGGCCGACATGGACGCCCTGGGGTTGTACAAGATCACCCGCATCACCACCTTCCAGGACAACTTCATGGCACGGGCCTTCCCCGAGCTGGCAGTCCGGGACGAGATCAACGGGGGGCTTTGGATGAACAACAAGGGCCTCCGCTGGCTCGACCCCACCGACCGTGACTCCTGGGAGTACCCGCTGGCGCTGGCCGTGGAGGCGTGTGAGCTGGGCTTCGACGAGATCCAGTTCGACTACATCCGGTTCCCCTCGGACGGCAACATCCAGGCGGTCGACACCGACGGTGACTACGCCGAACCCAACCGGGTGGCGACGGTGAAGGCGTTCCTCGAGGAGGCATACTCCCGGCTCAACCCGCTGGGGTGCGCCGTGGCCGCCGACATCTTCGCCATCACCCTTACCAGCGACTGGGACGAGGGGATCGGGCAGCGGCCCGAGCCGCTGTCAGAGACGGTCGACGTGCTGAGCCCGATGGTCTACACCTA
>JACDBE010000144.1 GCA_013695075.1 Acidimicrobiia bacterium | reverse complement strand
ACCAACCGGTGCCAGCGCAGCGTCGGGTCGAGCAGCGGCATCTCCACGGCGACCACCTCGTCGGCGTCGCCGACGGCGGCCTCGATGCGGGCCACGATGGCCGGGTGGGTCAGCGCCTGCAACACCTCCAGCTGGGTGCGGTCGGCAAACACGAGGGCAGCCAGCCGGGAGCGGTCGATGCCTCCATCCACCACCACAGAGGGCCACCGTGCTGCCACCGCGCCGAAAGCCTCACCACCGGGGCCCAGCACGGCGTGACCCAGGGTGTCGGCGTCGATGACCGTGGCTCCCCGCTGCCGCAGCAGCGCCGCCACCACAGACTTGCCGGAACCGATGGGACCGGTGACCACCACCCTGGACAGCCGGGAACCGCCATCCCCGTTGCCGAGATCTGACACTCGGCGACTGTACCCTTACGGCATGACGGCTCCGGTGCGCAGCGCGTGGGAAATCAGGTTCGACGGGATCCTGGCGGTGCTCATCATCGCCGCCTACACCCTGGCGGTGTTGCAGAGCGCGGTGACCCGGCGCACCGGGGCCGCGGTGCTGGTGGCCGCCGTGGTCACCGGCGCCTACGCCTTGGTGCTGCAGACCGCGCCCCGGCGGTGGCGCAACGCCGGAGTGCCCGGCGAGATCCTGGCCATCACCGGGGTTGTGGCCAGCCTGCTGGCTGTGTTCCTCACCGACGGCACCAACGCCGGGTACACCCTGCTGGTGGCGGTGCCCATCTTCTTCGCCGCCGCCTTCATGGGCTTCCGCATCGGCATCGAGGTGGCGCTGATGGCCAGCCTCGGCTACCTCGCCATCGCCCTGCTGAAGGGCTTCGCCGTGCTCGACTCGCTACAGGCAGTGGCCTTCTTCCTGCTGGTGGGCCTCGCCTTCAGCCAGGCGCGGCGGCTGCTGGTCATCCAGCGCGAGGAGTCCGAGGCGGCGCTGGCCGCATCACGGCTCGACGCCGAGCGCCTCCGCCGCCTCGAGGAGGCCCACGTGCTGCTGGTCGACCTGGCCCAGGTGGCCGGCACCAGCGAGCTGAGCCCGGCCACGGTGGGCGAGGTGGCCCTGCTCGAGCTGGCCGCCCGACTGCCCATCATGGGGGGTGAGGTGGCCATGGACCACGGGACGGTGTCGGGTTGGGGAAACCGCACCGGCAACGGGGCCGCCCCCGCCGCCTACCGGCTGGTATCCGGGGGCCGCGCCGTTGGGTCGGTGCGGCTGTGGCCGGTCGACGGCGCCGACCTGTCCGCCCACACCGCAGACATCGAGCGCAGCCTGGCGGGGGTGGCGCTGGCCTTCGACAACATCCAGCTACTGGGCACGGTGGCCCGTCGTTCGGTGCAGGACGAGCGCAACCGGGTGGCCCGCCAGCTCCACGACGACATCGGGCCGGCGCTGGCCTCGCTGGGGCTGGCGGTCGACGTGTTGGTGCAGACCAGGTCCGACTCGGCCCTCAGCCCCCAGCTGCGCAAGATGCGGCAGGAGATCACCTCGCTGGTGGAGCGGGTGCGGGGCACGGTGGCCGACCTGCGCCGGGCGGACACCACCACGGTGTTGGACCACATCCACCGCATCGTCACCGAGTTGGGGGTGGACGCCCCCCGGGTGATCGTCTCCATCGACCAGAGGCGGGCCGCAGACGGGGCCACCGCCGCCGAGGTGGGGCTGGTGCTGGTGGAAGCGGTGCGCAACGCCGCCCGCCACTCCGGCGCCACCGTCATCCGCATCGAGGGTGAGGTCGACGGCGACCGGGGCGAGCTGGTGGTCTCCGACAACGGCGACGGCTTCGACCCGCACCTGGCATATGCCGGGCACTTCGGTCTGATCGGGATGGAGGAGCGGGCCGCCGCCATCGGGGGCGACGTCACCGTGTCCTCCCGCCCCGGTAAGGGCACCCTGGTAAAGGTAACGTGGGGCGCCGCGTGACCAACCCATTGTGACCAAACCACTGGTGAACCAACCCATCATGATCGACGTCCTCATCGCCGACGACCACCGCCTGATGCTGGAGAGCCTGGCCGAGGCACTCGACAGCATCCCCGACATCCGCGTGGTGGCCACCGCCGGCGACGGCGCCGCCCTCATCGAGGCGGTGCGGCGCCACCGCCCCGACGTGCTCCTGGTCGACATCGAGATGCCCCAGGTGTCTGGTATCGCCGCCCTGCGCGAGCTCCCCAATGAAATCCCTGCGGTGGTGGTGACCATGCACACCGGCCAGGCGGAGCGCCGCCAGGCGGAGGCGGCGGGGGCGGTGGGGTTCCTGTCAAAGGCAACCCCGCTCCCCGACCTGGCCGCCGCGGTGCGCGCCGCCGCCGCCGGCGAGATGCTGCTCGATCCCGACGCCATCGCCGAGGTGCTCGACCGCCACCGCGCCCCCCAGCTCGACGCCGGGGCCGCCTCCCTCACCGCCAGGGAACGCGAGATCCTCAAGCTGCTGGCCACCGGGGTCAGCGCCACCGACGAGCTTGCCGACCAGCTCTACATCTCGCAGAAAACGGTGAAGAACCACCTGGCCAGAATCTACGAGAAACTGGCGGTGTCCGACCGTGCCCAGGCTGCGGTGGAGGCCATCCGGCTGGGGCTGCACCGCGACCGGTGACGCCGGATATGGGTCGCCCGACCTATCCCGGAAGTCCATGGACGAAGTAGATTGTTGAGTGCATCGGTCGCATCAAGAGGAGGTGGGGAACCATGTCTGATGCCATCCTGCGACTGTACGTCGCAGCCAAGACCTTCGCCGTCACCAATGAAGAGCGCGGGGCGAGCCTGGTGGAGTACGCACTCTTGGTCGCCCTCATCGCCGCGGTGGCGATCTTCGCCGTGCAGGCGCTCGGCATAAGAATCACAGATACCTTTGATGGTATCAAACTCGGCGGCTAGGGTCGGTTGATCGGCATCCCACGGCGTTGGGGCCATGATTCAGGCCCGCTCCTGGATCGCTCCCAGCGAGTGTTGGTGGCGCTTCTACCCGCCGAGCAGGTTGTTGGCGATGCTGATCACCGCCGGACCAAGCAACACGACGAACAGCGCCGGGAACACGCACAGCACCAGCGGGAACACCATCTTCACCGGGGCGGCGAATGCCCTCTCCTGGGCCCGCTGCCGGCGCCTGATCCGCATCTCCTCGGACTGCACCCGCAGCATGCGGCCGATGCTGACCCCGAATGTGTCCGCCTGGTTCAAGGCGAGCACGAACGAGTTGAGGTCGTCGACGTCGGTGCGCTTTGAAAGGTTGCGCATGGCCTCGGTGCGGCCCACCCCCACCCTTGTCTCCTGGAGCATGCGGGCGAACTCGTCGGAGAGCACCCCGGGGACGTGGCGCACCACCCGGTCCAACGCCGAGTCAAAGCCGAGCCCGGCCTCGATGGAGATCACCATCAGGTCGATGATGTCGGGCAGGTCCCGTTCGATGGCCCCCACCCGCTCCCCCACCCGGCGGTTGAGCAGCTGATCGGGCCCCACCGTCCCCACCAGCCCCAGGATGACGAACACCAATCCCAGCGTCACCCCCTCCAGGAACAGGGCTGAGGCCACGAAGAGGAGGGCGCACCCCAGGAAGGTGACCACCTTGATCGCCGCCGGGCCCAGCAGCACGACGAACAGCGCCGGGAACACGCACAGCACCAGCGGGAACACCATCTTCACCGGGGCGGCGAATGCCCTCTCC
>JACDBE010000139.1 GCA_013695075.1 Acidimicrobiia bacterium | reverse complement strand
GCATCCTGAGAGTGCCTCCTGCTCGGGGACTGTCACGGCCTTACAACCCGACATTCTCCCAGGCAGGGGGCACTTTCTCGTGGCACCCCACCGCTGCTGGCTCAACTCAGCAGGGTGGATCCAGGCTTAGAATCCCATGGACACCGCGGTGGGGGTCGGCTGATGGAGATCTTGGTGGCGGTGCTGGTCGGGGTCGGGCTGGGCTGGCTGCTGGGGAGGCGCCGTCCCCCGACCGCTGGCGGGGACGTCACCGAGGGCACCGGGGCGACCACCCGCAGCTCATACCGGCCCACCAAGAAGCAGCGGGCCATCCTCGACACCCTCCCCGCCGACCGCCCCCTCCCGACCCTCGACGACCTCATCGTCGAGGAGCTGGAGGAGACCGGCGCGGCCCGCATCCCCGGCGCCGCCGACCTGCCCCCGGCGGTGGCCCTCAGGGTATACCGTAGGGACCGCCCCCGGTTCGAAGCGGCACCGATCGACCGGCTCCGCTTCCTGGTGGCAGACGGCGTCGTCGCCGGCGAGGCCACCATCGACGACGTGACGCTGACCATCGACCGATGAGCGCCGGCTCCGGCTGGGCAACTCCCCATCTCGGGGCGTGAAAGGCCACCCGGTACACTCGCCGCCGTGCGCAACCATTCGATGGGACCGATGAGCCCGGCATGGGGGCGGGCCGGGTGACCGTCGAAGGCTTGTTCCTGGGCGGGGAGATCGACCCGTCCAGCGGCGAGCGAACCGACGCCCTGGTCGACTACGACCCCGCCGACCTCACCACTCACGGTGTCATCGTCGGCATGACCGGCTCGGGCAAGACCGGGCTGGGGATGATCTTCCTCGAGGAGGCGCTGCTCAAGGGCATCCCGGCGCTGATCATCGACCCCAAGGGCGACATGACCAACCTGCTGCTCACCTTCCCCGAGCTGGCGCCTGCCGACTTCGAGCCTTGGATCGATCCCGCCGAGGCCAAACGCGAGGGCGTGTCGGTCACCGAACTGGCCGCCGCCAAGGCCGAACTGTGGAGCAACGGGCTGGGCTCGTGGGGTCTCGACGGCGCACGTATCGCCCAGCTGAGGGACACCGTGGGGCTGGCCGTGTACACCCCCGGGTCGCGTGCCGGGATCCCCGTCAACATCGTCGGCTCGCTGGCCAACCCTGGACTCGACTGGGACACCGAGGCCGAGAGCCTGCGTGACCAGATCCAGGGTTTCGCCTCCGGGCTGCTGGGGCTGCTGGGGATCGACGCCGACCCCATCTCGTCCAAGGAACACATCCTCATCTCCAACCTGGTGGAGCACGCCTGGCGCGCCGGTCAGGACCTCGACCTGGCTCGGTTGGTGGGGCAGATCCAGGACCCGCCGCTGCGCAAGTTGGGGGTGTTCGAGATCGACTCGTTCGTCTCCCCCGAGGAGCGGCGAGACCTGGCCGTGGGGCTGAACGGGTTGCTGGCGTCACCAGCGTTCTCGGAATGGACCGCGGGGGCGCCGCTCGACATCGCCAGCCTGCTGTGGGACAGCACTGGCAAACCGCAGGGCGCCGTCGTCCACCTGGCCCACCTCTCCGACCAGGAGCGGCAGTTCGTCGTCACCCTGCTGCTGTCGCAGATGGTGACCTGGATGCGCGCCCAGCAGGGCACCGGGGACCTGCGCGCCCTGGTGTACATGGACGAGGTGTTCGGTTTCGTGCCGCCGGTCGCCGAGCCGCCGGCAAAGCGTCCCATCCTCACCCTGTTCAAGCAGGCACGCGCCTTTGGGGTGGGGATGCTGCTGTCGACGCAGAACCCTGTCGACCTGGACTACAAGGCGATCTCCAACGCCGGTACCTGGTGCATCGGCCGGCTCCAGACCGAACGGGACAAGGCGCGGATGTTGGAGGGGCTGCGCAGCGCCGCCGGGGACGTCGACGTCGCCGCCCTGGACAGGGCCATCTCCGGGTTGGACAACCGACAGTTCATCCTCCACCGCACCGGTGGCGAGGCCCCCACCCGCTTCACGACCCGATGGGCACTGTCGTACCTGGCAGGCCCACTCACCCGCCAGCAGGTGTCGACGTTGATGGCGGACCGCAAGGGATCGGCCGCCAGCACGGGCGCCGCCGGCGGGACCACGGAAGGGAAATTGGATCCCGCCGCCGCGGCATCGGGAACGGCGACTCCCGAGGACGCCGCGTCGCAGCCCGCAGCGCCGGCCCCGGTCCCCGAAGGCTCCGCCGCCGATGACACCACCCCGGTGATGCCCGCCGTGGTCGAGGGGACCACGGTGCGGTACCTGCACCCGTCCGCCCCCTGGGCGGCGGAAGCGGGCGCCGACGTGACGTCGACGACGCTGCACGCCGTGTTGGCGGTGCGGGTGCAGCTCACCTACGACGAGACCAAAGGCGACATCCTCCACCACCAGGAATGGGAGGCCATCGTCCCCATCGGGGAGACTGCCGACGTCGCCGTCGCCATCCATGTCGACTACGACGACCGCGACCTGATCGACACCGCCCCGCCCGACTCCACCTACCGGATCCCGGCGGCCAGGCTCGACACCAAGGCCCTGTTCGCCAGGGCGGCAACCGATCTCACCGAGCACCTGTACCGCATCCGGTCGTTGCAGGTGCCGGCCAACCCCGAGCTGGGCATCTACGGAAGGCCCGGCGAGACCGCCGAGGCGTTCGCCGCCAGGTGTGACGCCGCCGCCCGGGAACGGGCGGACGAGGAGACCGCCAAGCTGCGCGACAAATACACCACCAAGATCGACGCCGCCCGGAAGCGCTTCGAGAAGGCCGACCGCCGGGTGAACGAGCTGCAAGCCGACGTGTCGGGTTCCCGCCAGGAAGAAGTCATGAGCGGCGCCGAGACGCTGATCAACATCCTCACCGGCCGGGGTACCAGCCGCGCCGCCGGCAAGGCGGCGCGCAACCGCAGCAGCACCCGGCAGCGGGAGGCCCGGCTCGATTCGGCCAAGGAAACTGCCTTGTCGGAGTGGGATGCCATGGCCGAGCTCGACGCCGAGCTCGCCGCCGAGGTTGAGGACATCGACCGGCGCTGGTCCGAGGCGGCCGATCACGTCGAGCACCTCGAGGTCCGCTTAGAGAAGTCCGACATCCACCTCGACGAGCTGGTGCTGCTGTGGTTGCCCGGGCCAGGGTGAGCCCGCATGTCAGTCGGCAGTTGGTTGGTGGTCAGCTACTTGGTGGCCAGCGCCCACATCAGGTCGCGGATGGTGACGATGCCCAGCAGCTCGCCGTCGCCCACCACGGGGAGATGCCGGTAGCCGGTCTCCATCAGCCAAGCGGCGGCATCGTCGATGGTGGTGTCCGGGGTGAAGGTATCCGGCGACTCGGTCATCCAGTCGGCGACGGTCTCCGCCTGGAGATCGGCGTCGTCGGCAACCGCCTCCACGAGGTCGTGCTCGGTGAACACTCCGACCAGCCTCCGCCCGTCCACCACGGCAAGGGCATCGACCGACCGGTCGATCATCCGGGTCGAGGCGTCGAGCAGGGTCGCCTCGGCACCGATGACTTCGGCCGCCCCACTCACCAGACCAGCGAGTTGCAT
>JACDBE010000128.1 GCA_013695075.1 Acidimicrobiia bacterium | reverse complement strand
GGTCAACGCCCTCCGCAACATCCTGGAGACGCTGCCGGCGGGTGAAGCGACCATGGCCACCCTCAACCGGCTCAACCGCATCGGGTCGTTCACCACCGACACCCCCACCGGCACGGCAGACCTAGTGGCGGTGACCACCGACCTCGACGCCATGCTGGCCGCCGTCGACACGACGGCCGACCCGCGGCTGGGCGGCATCACCGGAATCCTGGAGTCGTGGGCCGGGCTCCAGGTCGACCGCAACGACGACGGCTTCTACGACAACCCCGCCGGGGCCATCTGGAACGCCTGGTGGCAGGCGATGTCCGACCGGGTGTTCGCCGACGACACCGTCGGGCTCATCGACCGGTTCGTCATCGCCAACCTCAACCATCGGCTGCTCGCCGGCGACGATGCCGCTCTCCCCCTGATCAACGACTATCTCGAAGGCGAGACGGTGTCCCAGGCGGTGACCGGAGCCCTGATCGCCGCCATCGACGAGCTCACCGCTACCTATGCCAGCGCCGATCCTCAAGACTGGGATCAGCCGATCTCCACCATCGAGTGGAGCCCGCTGGGGGCGGGGACGGTGCCGGACACCATCTGGATGAACCGGGGCACCTACAACCAGATCGTCCACCTGGGTGCGGATGACACGCTGCGGGCCCGCAATGTGGTCGCCCCCGGGCAGAGCGGGGACGCGTTCAGCCCCCACTTCTCCGACCAGCTGGAGCTGTACGCCACGCTCACCTACAAGGAGATGCTGCTCACCGAACGCCAGGTGATGAACCAGGCCGAGTCGGTGATCACCCTCGTGGTGCCCTGACTACCCCGGGTGGCTCCGTGGATCGTTCGGCGACGACGCGGGTGCCACGCTTGCGCGGCAGTGAGGGGTACCCTTGGCGCATGGCGCCCGTGATCCGACCTGCCGAGATCGGCGACGCCGCCAGCCTGGGCAAGGTCCATGTCGCCGCCTGGCAGTGGGCCTACCGCGGGTTGATGCCGGACGAGGTGCTCGACAGCCTGCGCCCCGAGGCCAGGGCCCGGGCCTGGAAGTCATGGCTGGGTGGGCATGACGGCGGTTTCCAGGCATGGGTGGCCGAGGTCGACGGTGAGGTCATCGGGTTCGCTTCCTCCGGGTTGCCGGTGGACGACGACCTCCCCGACGACAGCATCGAGCTGCTGGCCATCTACCTGCTGGAGCCTTACCTCCACACCGGGGTCGGCTCCTGTCTTCTCGAAGCAGCCGAAGCGTCCTGGATCGACGAGGGGCGCCAGCTGGGCATCCTGTGGGTCCTCGAAGGCAACACCGGCACCATCGAGTTCTATGAGCGTCACGGCTGGAACCACGACGGCGGCAAGCGCGACTACCCCGTCGGCCCCAACACCACCATGCCCGTCCTCCGCTACACCAAGAAGCTCCTCGGCTGATCCAGCCACCCCTCCCCGCGGGGGCGGGGAGGGGGAATGCTCTGCGGGATCAGGTCTCTTCGGGGTCGAGGTCGGTGGTGGTGCCCAGGCTGGCCAGCCATTCGGCCGGGTTGACCGGCATCGGCTGCTCGCCCGACTCGGGCACGTCGTCACCGAACATACTCAACGCCGACACCACGGTGGCGTCGGGCAACGCCGGCTGGATCGACTGGTACGGCTCGCCGCCGGTACCGGCCGGGATCAGCTTGCCGATGATCACGTTCTCCTTGAGCCCCCGCATGAAGTCCGACTTGGACTGCAACGAGGCCTCGGTGAGCACCCGGGTGGTCTCCTGGAAGGAGGCCGCCGACAGCCACGAGTCGGTGGCCAGCGAAGCCTTGGTGATCCCCATCAGCTCGGGCCGGCCCTCGGCCGGGGTCTTGCCCTCGGCCACCAGACCCTTGTTGACGTCGCGGAACTCCTGGGCGTCGACCAGTTCGGCGGGCAGGAACGGCCCGTCGCCGGCGTTGACCACCCGCACCTTGCGCAGCATCTGGCGCACGATGAGCTCGATGTGCTTGTCGTGGATGTCCACTCCCTGGCTGCGGTACACCTCCTGCACCTGATCGACCAGGTACCGCTGGCAGGCGCGCACGCCCTGGATCTCCAGCACCTCCTTGGGGTCCAGCGGACCCTCGGTGAGCTGGGTACCGGGCTCGATGATGTCGCCCTCGTGCACCCGCAGCCGGGCACGACGAGGCAGCGGGTATGGCACCTCGTCGTCCTTGGTCTTGACCACCACCCGCCGGCCGGTCTCGTCGTCCACGATGGAGACGGCCCCGGCAGCCTCGGCGATGATCGCCTTGCCCTTGGGGGTGCGGGCTTCGAACAGCTCCACCACTCGGGGCAGACCGTGGGTGATGTCCTCACCGGCAACCCCGCCGGTGTGGAAGGTGCGCATCGTCAGCTGGGTGCCCGGCTCACCGATCGACTGGGCGGCCATGATGCCCACCGCCTCGCCGGTTTCCACCATCCGTCCCGTCGCCAGGCTCAGCCCGTATGACTCGATGCTGATGCCGTGCCGGGAGGTGTCGGTGAGCGGTGAACGCACCCGAATCTCCAGGATGTCGGTGTTGTCGGAGATCGCCTGCATCGCCTCCTTGTCGATGAGCCCACCGGCGCGCAGCTTGCGCCCGGTGGCCGTCTCGGCAACGGAACGGTTCACCTTGACGTCCTCGGCCAGGACGCGGCCGAAGATCCGGTTGCGCAGGTTGCGCAGCGGCCGGCCGTTGGGCTCGCGCACCGTCAGCGCCAGACCAGGATCGGTCGAGCCGTTGTCGCGGATGATGATCTCCTGGGCGACGTCGACCAGACGCCGGGTGAGGTACCCGGAGTCGGCGGTGCGAAGCGCGGTGTCGGCAAGACCCTTGCGGGCCCCGTGGGTGGAGATGAAGTACTCCAGCACGCTGAGCCCCTCACGGAAGTTGGCCTTGATGGGCTGGGGGATGATGTCGCCCCTGGGGTTGGCCACCAGGCCACGCATCCCGGCGATCTGGCGCAGCTGCTGCACGTTGCCGCGCGCCCCGGAGCGGACCATCATGTCCATGGGGTTGAAGCGCTCCGCCTCGAGGGTCGCCTGCATGGCGTCCTTCACCTTCTCGGTGGCCTCGGTCCAGATCTCGATGAGCTCCTGGCGGCGCTCGTCGTCGGTGATGACCCCCTTGAGGTACTGGGACTCCACCTTGGCCGCCCGCTGCTCGTACTCGCGGATGATCTGCTCCTTTTCGGGAGGAGTCTTCACGTCCTCCAGCCCGATGGTGAGCCCGGCCCGGGTGGCGAAGTGGAACCCCAGCTGCTTGATCCCGTCCAGGGTGCGGGCCACATCCGGCTTGTCGTAGCGATCGATGAGCTCCTCGATGAGCACCCCGACGTCCGACTTGAACACTGCGGCGTTGATGTATGGGAAGGTCTCCGGGAAGGCGCCGCTGAGCAGCGCCCGGCCAAAGGTCGTCTCGAACACCACCGAACCGTCGACCGGTTCGTCGGTGATCAGCCGCCCCAGCGTTGCCTTGAGGGCAGCGTGCATCTCCGGGTCACCGGCCAGGGCGCCCACCCGCAGCTTGATGGGGGCGTGCAGCGAGATGTCGCCCGCGTCGTATGCCATCTGGGCCTCGTCCAGGTTGGCGAACGCCCGCCCGGCACCCTTGGCGTCAGGAACATGCTCGGACAAGTAGTAGGTGCCGATGACCATGTCCTGCGACGGGGTGACGATGGGACGCCCCGAAGCCGGAGACAGCACGTTGTTGGACGACAGCATCAGGATGCGGGCCTCGGCCTGCGCCTCGGCAGACAACGGCAGGTGCACCGCCATCTGGTCGCCGTCGAAGTCGGCGTTGAACGCCTCGCACACCAGCGGGTGGATCTGGATGGCCTTACCCTCCACCAGCACCGGCTCGAAGGCCTGGATGCCGAGACGGTGCAGGGTGGGGGCCCGGTTGAGGAACACCGGATGTTCCTGGATGACATCGGAGAGGACGTCCCACACCTGGGGACGTCGCCGCTCCACCATCCGCTTGGCCGCCTTGATGTTCTGGGCGTGCTCGCGGTCGACCAGCCGCTTCATCACGAACGGTTTGAACAGCTCCAACGCCATGATCTTGGGCAGCCCGCACTGGTGCAGCTGCAGTTGGGGGCCGACCACGATGACCGACCGGCCCGAGTAGTCGACCCGCTTGCCCAGCAGGTTCTGGCGGAACCGGCCCTGCTTGCCCTTCAGCATGTCGGATAGAGACTTGAGCGGGCGGCTGCCAGGTCCGGTGACGGCGCGGCCGCGCCGCCCGTTGTCGAACAGGGCGTCGACCGCCTCCTGCAGCATCCGCTTCTCGTTGTTGACGATGATCTCGGGGGCACCCAGGTCGAGCAGCCGCTTCAGCCGGTTGTTGCGGTTGATGACCCGCCGGTACAGGTCGTTGAGGTCGGAGGTGGCGAACCGACCGCCATCGAGCTGCACCATGGGGCGCAGGTCGGGCGGGATGACCGGAACCGCCTCCAGCACCATGTCCTTGGGATCGTTCTTGCCGTCGGCGAACGGGGACACCACCTTGAGCCGCTTCATGGCGCGCTGGCGCCGCTGCTGCGACCGGGCGTCGACGTCCTCCTTGAGGGAGACGATCTCGGCGTCGAGATCGAGACCGACGATCAGTTCCTTCACCGCCTCGGCGCCCATGCCGCCCTGGTAGTAGTCGCCGTAACGGTCGACGATCTCCCGCCACAGCTGCTCGGACTCGATCAGCTGCTTGGGCTTCATGGTGCGGAAGGTGTCGAACGCCTCCTGGAGCAGCTCGGCCTCCACCGAGGAGCGCTCCTCGCGGTCCTTGACCTCGCGCTCCACCTCGCGGCGGCGGGCGGTGGCCTCCTGCGGCTTGGCCCCGGCCTCCTCCATCTGCTCCAGCTCGCCCTCCAGCCGCTCCAGCCGGGCGGTGCGCCACTCGTCGAACTCGGCGCCGATCAGCTCCAGCTCGCGCCGGGTGGCCTCCTCCAGCTCGGGGATGTCGTTGTGCCGCTTGTCGTCGTCGACCCCGGTGATGAGGTAGGCGGCGAAGTAGATGACCTTCTCCAGGTCCTTGGGGGACATGTCCAGCAGGTAGCCGAGACGGCTGGGAACGCCCTTGAAGAACCAGATGTGGGTGACCGGGGCGGCCAGCTCGATGTGGCCCATCCGCTCCCGGCGCACCTTGGCTCTGGTGACCTCGACCCCACAGCGCTCACAGACGATGCCCTTGAACCGGACCCGCTTGTACTTGCCGCAGTAGCACTCCCAATCCCGGGTAGGACCGAAGATCCGCTCGTCGAAGAGGCCGTCCTTCTCCGGCTTCAGCGTGCGGTAGTTGATGGTCTCCGGCTTCTTGACCTCGCCGAACGACCACGACCGGATCTGATCGGCGCTGGCGAGACCGATCTTCAGTTCATCAAAGAGCTGCGGCACGTGTGCTCACTCCCAACCGTTGCGAATCTCTCATCACTACTTCCAACAATCTCCTATTCCCCATCACACCGGCGACTCGGCCCGTTCCGGGCGGGAGATGTCGATGCCCAGCGACACTGCGGTGCGGTACACGTCCTCCTCGAGGTCCTTGAGCTCGACCTCCTCACCGGCGGACAGCATCTCCACGTTGAGGCACAGGCTCTGCATCTCCTTGATGAGGACCTTGAACGACTCGGGGATGCCCGGCTCGGGAATGTTCTCGCCCTTGACGATGGCCTCGTACACCTTGACCCGGCCCCGCACGTCGTCCGACTTGATGGTGAGCAGCTCCTGCAGGGCGTAGGCGGCGCCGTAGGCCTCCAGGGCCCACACCTCCATCTCGCCGAAGCGCTGGCCACCGAACTGCGCCTTGCCGCCCAGCGGCTGCTGGGTGATCATCGAGTACGGACCGGTGGACCGGGCGTGGATCTTCTCGTCCACCAGATGGACCAGCTTGAGCATGTAGATGTAGCCGACGGTGATCGGCGAGTCGAACGGCTCACCGGTCCTGCCGTTGAACAGCCGGGCCTTGCCGGTGCCGTCGACCAACTTGACGCCGTCCCGGTTGGGCTTGGCCAGCTCGAGCAGCTTGAGGATCTCGCCCTCGCGGGCGCCATCGAACACCGGGGTGGCCACGGTCTGCCAGGGCTCGGCGCCGTCGGCGGCCGGGCTGGCCAGGTCCTGGAACGGCTCCCACCCCTGGGCGGCGGCCCATCCCAGGTGGGTCTCCAGGATCTGGCCCAGGTTCATCCGCGAAGGCACCCCCAGCGGCGACAGGATGATGTCCACCGGGGTACCGTCCTCGAGGAACGGCATGTCCTCCTCGCGGAGGATCTTGGCGATGACCCCCTTGTTGCCGTGGCGTCCGGCCAGCTTGTCGCCCTCGGAGATCTTGCGGGCGGTGGCCACGTACACACGGACCAGCTCGTTCATGCCCGGGGGTAGCTCGATGCCGTCGTCGCGGCGGAACTCCTTGACGGCTATGGCCTTGCCCGCCTCGCCGTGGGGCACCTTGAGGGACACGTCACGCACCTCGCGCGCCTTTTCGCCGAAGATGGCGCGCAGCAGGCGTTCTTCGGGGGTCAGCTCGGTCTCCCCCTTCGGGGTGACCTTGCCCACCAGGTAGTCGCCGGCGCCGACCTCGGCCCCGATACGGATGATTCCCCGGTCGTCGAGGTCGTGGAGCACCTCCTCGGCGACGTTGGGAATGTCCCTGGTGATCTCCTCGGCGCCCAGCCTGGTGTCGCGGGCCTCGATCTCGTGCTCCTCGATATGGATCGAGGTGAGCAGGTCGTGCTTGACCGCCCGCTCCGACAGGATGATGGCGTCCTGGAAGTTGTGGCCCTCCCACGGCATGAAGGCGACGAGCAGGTTGCGCCCAAGCGCCAGCTCCCCGTGGTCGGTGGAGGGGCCGTCGGCGATGACCTCGCCCTTCTTCACCTTGGCGCCCTCGGCCACCAACGGCTTCTGGTTGATGCAGGTGCCCTGGTTGGAGCGCTCGAACTTGCGCAGCGACATGGTATGCCTGCGGTTGTCAGCCCTGGCCTTGACCACGATGGCGGCCCCGGTGACCTCCACCACCTCACCGTCGACCGGCGACAGGATGACTTCACCGGAGTCCTCAGCCGCCCTGGCCTCGACCCCGGTGCCCACCAGGGGGGCGTCGGAGCGGAGCAGCGGCACCGCCTGGCGCTGCATGTTGGAGCCCATCAGCGCCCGGTTGGCGTCGTCGTGCTCCAGGAAGGGGATCAACGACGTCGACACCGACACCACCTGCTTGGGCGACACGTCCATGTAATCGACCGCGGAGGAGACCACAGTGTCGACGTCGCCGCCGGTCTTGCGCACCAGCACCCGGTCGTTGAGGAACGAGCCGTCCTCGCCCAGCGGGGCGTTTGCCTGGGCGATGACGTGACCCTCCTCCTCGGAGGCGGTGAGGTACTCCACCACGTCGGTCACCTTGCCGTCACGCACCTTGCGGTAGGGGGTGGCGATGAACCCGTACTGGTTGACCTGGGCGTAGCTCGCCAGCGATCCCATGAGCCCGATGTTGGGGCCCTCCGGGGTCTCGATGGGGCACATCCGGCCGTAGTGGGAGGGGTGCACGTCGCGCACCTCGAACCCGGCGCGCTCGCGTGACAGCCCGCCGGGGCCCAGCGCCGAAAGCCGACGGCGGTGGGTCAGGCTGGCCAGCGGGTTGGGCTGGTCCATGAACTGGCTGAGCTGGCTCGTGCCGAAGAACTCCTTGATCGACGCCACCACCGGCCGGATGTTGATCAGGCTCTGCGGGGTGATCGCCTCGGGATCCTGGGTGGTCATGCGCTCCCGCACCACCCGCTCCAGACGGCTCAGCCCCACCCGGATCTGGTTCTGGATCAGCTCGCCGACGGTGCGCACCCGCCGGTTGGCGAAGTTGTCGATGTCGTCGACGCGATGACCGGGCACGCCCTGGTGCAGGGCGATCAGGTAGCCGATGGTGCCCAGCACGTCGTCGGTGCTGAGCAGACCGTGCTTGGCGGCGCGGTAGTCGTCGAGGGGCAGCGGCTCGCGACCCAGCTTCTGGTCCATCTTGTAGCGACCCACCTGGGTGAGGTCGTAGCGCTTGGCGTTGAAGAAGAGGGTCTGGATGAGGCTGCGGGCCGAGTCGACGGTGGTGAGTTCGCCGGGTCGCAGCTTGCGGTACAGGTCGAGCAGCGCCTCCTCCCGGGTCGACGTGGGGTCCTTCTCCAGGGTGTCGGCTATGAGCGGCGAGCCGTCGAACAGGGCGAGGATGTCCTCGTCGGTCTCGGCCAGCCCGAGGGCCCGGATGAAGGTGGTGACGTATTGGCGGCGCTTACGGTCAACCCGCACCCCCACCGTGTCCTTCTTGTCGATGTCGAACTCCAGCCAGGCGCCTCGGCCGGGGATGACCTTGGCGGCGAAGACGTCCTTGTCAGAGGTCTTGTCGATGGTGCGGTTGAAGTACACCCCCGGCGACCGGACCAGCTGGCTGACGACGACCCGTTCGGTGCCGTTGATGATGAAGGTGCCGTTGGGAGTCATCATCGGGAAGTCCCCCAGGAAGACCTTCTGCTCCTTGATCTCGCCGGTCTCCTTGTTGATGAACCGGGCCTTGACGTAGAGCGGCTCGCAGAAGTTCTCGTCCTGCTCCTTGGCCTCCTCGATGGTGCGAGGGGCAACGTCGAACCAGTGCTCGGCGAACTCCAGCGACAGGTTGCCGGTGAAATCCTCGATCGGGGAGACCTCGGCGAAGATCTGCTTCAGACCCTTGGCCAGGAACCACGAGAACGAGTCGTGCTGTACCGAGAGCAGGCCGGGTAGCGGCTGCACCTCGGGAATCTTGGCAAACGAGAGTCGGGGGTTGCGCGCACGGTCAGCCAAGAGCAGGATCCTCCTGTGGGCAGGTCGACGGTCAGGACGGCGTGGTCGATCGAACGGGTGGCGGGCGGGTCAGCGTGAAGGCTTCGGAACGACCAACAAGCCAGAATAGCACACGGCTACCCCAGCTCCTGACGGTGGGAGTCGCGAAAAAAGTTCAACTGGCGATGCGACCATACACCCGTAGCCGCCACCCGTCAAGGGTCGACGACGCCGGCGGCCGGCATCAGGTACGGTGAAGCATCCCTCCCCGCCTCAGACGAGCGGAAACAGGACGGGGCCCGCCCGGGGCTACCTGAGCTCAACGGTGGCGCCGACGGCTTCGAGAGCCGCCTTCGCCTTCTCGGCGGTCTCCTTGTCGACGCCCTCCAGCACCGGGTTGGGTGCGCCGTCGACCAGGTCCTTGGCGTCCTTCAGACCCAGGCTGGTGAGCCCCCGGACCTCCTTGATCACCTGGATCTTCTGGTCGCCGATGGCAGCGAGGACGACGTCGAACTCGTCCTTCTCTTCTTCGGCGGGGGCGGCGGCGCCGTCACCGCCGGCGGCGGGGGCCGCCATGGCCATCGGCGCGGCGGCGGTGACGTCGAAGTGCTCTTCGAACGCCTTAACGAACTCGGACAGCTCGAGCACGGTCATCGTGTCGAAAATGCCCAACAGCTCCTCGGTGGACGGGGTGGCCATCACTGCTCCTCCTCGGCCTTGTCGGCCGTCTCGTCTTTGATCTCGGTGATCTCGGTGGTCTCGGCGATCTCATCAACGGTGGCTGCGGCAGCCGCCGGATCGGCGGCGGCGGCGTCGGCGACCTCGTAGGGTTCCTCAGCAGCAGGTTCCTCGGCCTGGGCTGCATCGCCTGCCGGCTCCTCGTCCGCAGCCTGGGCGGCCGGTGGCTCGGTCTCGACTGCTTCGCCTACCGGCTCAGGGTCGGGTGCGTCGGCGCCCGGTTGCTCAATGTCGTCAGTCGGCTCAGCGGTCTCATGCGTCTCGGCGGGCTCGTCGGACGCCGCCGGCTCCACCGCCGGTATGCCTTCCGATCGCTTGTCGACCAGCGCTTGGAACATCGTCGCCGCTCCCCTGGGGAGGGCGGCGAGCAGCCCGGCCATGGCCGCCGCCGGCGCCTGGAACAGTCCTGCCAGCTTGGCCAACAGCACCTCGCGAGGCTCGATCTCGGCCAGCGCCCGAATGCGCTCGGCGGTCAGCACTGTGGTGCCGAGGAGACCGCCCTTGATGGTGAACACGTCGTTGGCAGCGGCAAAGTCCTTGAGGACCTTGGCGGCGGCGACGGCATCACCGTCGGCGAAGGCCAGCCCGGTGGGGCCGATCAGCAGGTCGTCAAGCTCGTCGAGCTCCAGCTCGGCGGCGGCCCGCCGCGCCAGGGTCATCTTGACCACCTGGAACTCGGCACCCTGCGCCCGCAGACCGCGACGCAGCGACTGCTGGGCTTTCACCGACAACCCGGAGTACTCGGCGAGGAACACCGCCTGGGCACCAGACAACCGATCCTTGATGTCGTTGACCGCCGCCACCTTCTCGGGTCTCGGCATGTCCATTCCTTCTTTCGTTGCGGTGCACCCCGACCTCCCCAAGAAAAGAAGGCGCTCCCGGGAATGAAGGAAACTCCCGAGCGGGCAGCGCGGGAGCCAGGTGAGCCACCGATGGTGGCTGGTGGCGACCTGCGCCGGCGTCGCCGTTGGCGAACTCATGCCCGAGGGCACCTGCGGTCTGGGGTCGATGGGTTGTGCGGCGGACAGGGTAGCCGGGGTGGCGGGCGTCGCCAAGACGATCACTACCAGGGGCACCATCAAGCACTACCA
>JACDBE010000101.1 GCA_013695075.1 Acidimicrobiia bacterium | reverse complement strand
GGTGTGGCTGCTGCTGCTGGCGCTGGTCGGCTGGTACGCCACCCTCATCCCCCGCTTCGGGTCGTTCGAGATCACCTCCATCGTCAAGAATGGGTTGCCCTTCGCCTACCTGGCTGTCGCCCAGGCGGTGATCGTCATCGCCGGCGGCATCGACCTGTCCGTGGGGGCGATGATGGTGCTGACCAACAGCGTCGCCGCCCGCTACATGGAGGGCCAGCCGCTGGCGGTGACGTTGCTGCTGGGGGTGATAGTCATCGTCGGGGCGGCGATCCTGAACGGTTCGGTGGGATGGATCATCGAGCGGTCCCGGGTCCCCGACATCGTGGTAACGCTGGCCACCAGCTTCATCTTCTCCGGGTTGGCGCTGCTGGTGCTCCCCTCGCCGGGTGGCGGGACCAGCGACGGGTTCCGCTGGTTGTTCTCCGGTTCCAGTTCGGGCATCGGCACCAACTTCTGGCCGTCGATGGTGGCCCTGTTGATCCCGGTGGCGGTGGTCGCCTGGTGGCTGGGGACCACCCGCCCCGGGCTGTCGCTGTACGCCCTGGGGAGCAGCCGGACGGCGGCCTACCTGTCCGGGTCAGACGTCCGACGCTCCAAGATGGTGGCCTACGCCGTCGGTGGTATGTTCGCCGCCCTGGCCGGGCTGGCCACCACCGCCATCATCGGTCGGGGCGATCCCCGCTTCAGCCTGGGGGCCAACGCCACCCTCAACAGCGTGGCCGCCATCGTCCTCGGTGGCATCGCCCTCACCGGAGGCATCGGGTCGGTGATCGGGGCGGTGGCCGCCGGGATCGTCCTGTTCTTCCTCAACCCGGTGCTCACCGCCATGGGGATCGACCCCAACCAGGCCCAGGTGGTGCAGGGTCTGCTCATTGCCCTGGTGATGATGGTGGCCGGGCTGCTCGAGCTCCGCCGGCAGCGCGCCTCGTGACGGGTGGACTGGCCGGACCAGACGCCGCCGTCACCCCGACGGCACCCGACGATCCCGGAGCGGCGACCCGGGCTTGGGCGCGGTCGCTGCGGGAACGGCCGCTGCTGGTGCTGTCGGCGGTGCTGGTGGTGCTCGTGGTGGTCACCGGGCTTATCGAGCCGTCCTACCTCAGCGTCACCGGGCTGCGCAACACCGCCCTGTTCGCCGCCCCGCTGGGGATCATGGCAGCCGGGCAGACGATTCTGATGCTGACCGGCGGCATCGACCTGTCGGTGGCGATGGTCGCCACCGGCGCCGGCTACGTAGTGGCCAACCAATCGCCCAACGGAGCGGTAGTGGCCATCGCCTTCGGGCTGCTGGTGGGCTTCGTCGCCGGCAGCGCCAACGGGGTGGGGGTCGGGGTCTTCCGGGTCAACCCGCTGATCATGACGTTGGCCACCTCGGCGATCATGCTGGGGCTGTTCACCTCGTGGGCGCAGACCATCTTCCAGGGCTCGACCTCGGTGGGAGCCTTCATCCGCACCCTGGGTGGTGGCTCGTTTCTGGGCAACCGGGTTCCGTGGGCGGTGGTGGTGTGGGCCGGGCTGGCGGTGGCGGTGGTGCTGATGCTGCGCCGCACCGGCTTCGGGCGGGTGCTGTACGGGATCGGCGACAACCCGGTGGCAATGCGGTTGGCCGGGGTGCGCTCCTGGCAGGTCCTGCTCGCCGCCTACGCCCTCAGCGGCGTCCTGGCAGCCACCGCCGGGATCCTGCTCGCCGGTCGGGTGGGTTCGGTCGATCTACAGCTGGCGTCGTTCTTCCTGCTCCCCTCGGTGGCCGCCGCCGTCATCGGGGGAACCTCGATCTTCGGTGGGATCGGTACCTACTCGGGGACCATCATCGGTGCCCTGATCCTCGGGGTGCTCCAGTCGATGCTCACCTTCCTCAACACCGGCCAGGCCCTCCAGCAGATCCTGTACGGCGCCATCGTGCTCGGCCTCGCCGTGGTCTACGCCCGCGTGATCGGAGACGGCTAGATGGTGTTTGCGAGCACCAGAGCGGTGGTGGTGGGGGTGGGGTTCGTCGGCGTCGCCCACATCGAGGCGTTGCGCCGCCTTGGTGTCGAGGTCGCCGGGGTGGTCGGCTCCTCGCCGCAGCGGGCCAGGGCCAAGGCGGAGCGGGCCGGCCTGCCCCGGGTATACGAGGACCTCGCCGAGGCACTGGCCGACGACTCCATAGACGTGATCCACATCGCCACCCCCAACCACCTGCACGTCGTCCAGGCAACGGCGGCGCTGGCGGCGGGCAAGCACGTGGTGTGCGAGAAGCCGCTGGGGGTGAGCACCGCCGAGACGGCGGCGATGGTGGCCGCCGCCGACCAGTCCGGTCTGGTCAACGCCGTCTGCTTCAACCTGCGCTTCTACCCGTCGTGCCACCAGGCCGCAGCGATGGTGGCCCGGGGCGATGTCGGAACCCCCCGCTTCGTCACCGGGTCATACCTCCAGGACTGGCTGCTGCTCCCCACCGATTGGAACTGGCGGCTGGCGCCGGCACAGGCGGGTGAGCTGCGGGCAGTGGCCGACATCGGGTCACACTGGCTCGACCTGGCCCAGTTCGTCACCGGCAGGCGCATCGTGGAGGTGATGGCCGACCTGCATACCCTGGTCCCGGTGCGGCGCCATCCCGCCGGCCCGGTGGAGAAGTTCGCCGCCGCCGGATCTGACGAGACGTTGATCGAGGAGGAGATGACCAGCGACGACGCCGCCTCGATCATGCTCCGCTTCGAGGACGGGGCCAGGGGACTGGTGGCGGTGTCCCAGGTGGCCGCCGGCCACAAGAACAGCCTCACCATCGAGGTTGACGGCAGCGCGGCTGCGCTGGCGTGGCTGTCCGAGGAGCCCGATCGACTATGGATCGGACACCGGGGCCGACCCAACGAGGTGCTCCACCGCGATCCCACCATGGCCGCCCCGGAGGCGGCTCGGTTGATGGCCTACCCCGCCGGCCACGTCGAGGGATACGCCGACACGTTCCGGGCGCTGTTCCAGCAGGTGTATGGGGACGTCGTCAAGGGGGCTCCGTCACCCCATCCCACCTACCCCACCTTCGCCGACGGTGACGACGCGGTTCGGGTCACCGATGCGGTGACCCGCTCTTCGGCGCAACGGCGCTGGGTACCCGTCCATCGAGGAGGTACAACGACATGAAGCTAGGACTGCTTACCGCACCGCTCCCCGAGACCCCGCTCACCGAGCTCGCCGACTGGGCCGCCGGCAACGGCTTCGCCGCCCTCGAGGTGTGCTGCTGGCCCAGGGCCGAAGGCGCCGCCAGACGCTATGCCGGGGTGTGCCACCTCGACGTCGACGGGATGTCGCCGGACCGGGCCGCGGAGGTCGTCGGCGACCTGGCCAACCGCGGGGTAGAGATATCGGGGCTTGGCTACTACCCCAACCCGCTCCATCCCGACGCCGAGCACCGCCGCACCGTCCATGACCACCTGCGCAAGGTGATGACGGCGGCATCGCTGATGGAGGTCCCGGTGGTCAACACGTTCATCGGCGCCGACGCCGCCAAGACCCAGGCCGACAACTGGGAGGACGCCAAGAAGCAATGGCCCGACCTGGTGCGCCACGCTGCCGACAGCGGGGTGAAAATCGCCATCGAGAACTGCCCGATGATCTTCTCCGCCGACGAGTGGCCGTCGGGGCACAATCTGGCGTACTCGCCGGCCATGTGGCGGGAGATGTTCGCCGAGTTCGGGGAGACGGTCGGTCTCAACCTCGACCCGTCACACCTGGTGTGGCAGATGATCGACATCCCGTCGGTGATCGACGAGTTCGGAGATCGGATCTACCACATCCACGCCAAGGACCTGGAGATCGACGCCGAGGGTCTGTACGACCACGGCATCCTGTCGCTGGGCATGGGTTGGCAGGTGCCCCGCATCCCCGGTCTTGGTCAGGTCGACTGGGCCGCGTTCTTCAGCGCCCTGTACCGGGCGGGCTACGACGGGGTGATCTGCGTCGAGCACGAGGACCGCGGGTTCGAAGGCACCGACGACCTGGTGAAGCGAGGCTTCCTCCTCGCTCGCAACACCCTGGCCCCGTACATCGCGCCAACCTAAGGCCGGG
>JACDBE010000097.1 GCA_013695075.1 Acidimicrobiia bacterium | reverse complement strand
GGTGTGGGACAATGGGGGCATGGCAATTTTCGGATTCAAGACGGGAGCCGCCGTCGGACTCGGTGCCGGCTACATCCTCGGGACCCGGGCGGGCCGGGAGCGCTACCTGCAGATCATGGACCTGTGGACCAAGCTGCGCGCCAACAAGCAGGTGGGCAGCCTGGTCGACAAGGCGATGGCCATGGTCATCGGCCCCAGGGACCACATGCGCCACTTCGTCGGCAACGGGCTCCGTTCCGCCAGCGACGTCATCGAGTACCGCTCCACGGACCGCTGACGATCAGGCCGCTGAGACCAGACCGCCGACGATCAGGCTCCCTCGAGGTAACCCTCGAGCCGGCGGGAGCGCGCCGGCTGGCGCAGTTTGGCCAGCGCCTTGGTCTCGATCTGGCGAACCCGCTCCCGGGTGACGTTGAAGAACGCCCCCACCTCCTCCAGGGTGCGGATCTTGCCGTCGGCCAGCCCGTAGCGCATGATCAGCACGTGGCGCTCCCGCTCGCTGAGGCCCTCCATGGCCAACCCCAGGTACTCCTGGAGCAGCCGGAACGAGGCCGCCTCGATGGGCACGTTGGCATCCTGGTCGGAGACGAAGTCGGCCAGGGTGGACTCGTCGCTTTCACCGACCTTGGTCTCCAGTGACACCGGGTCGAGGGCGATGCGTTGCAGCTCGCTGATGCGGTCGGGCGCCATCTCCATCTCGGTGGCCACCTCCTGGATGGTGGGTTCCCGCCCCAGCTCCTGCATCAGCGCCCGCTGGGTGTGCGCCAGCTTGTTGATGGTCTCGATCATGTGCACGGGGACCCGGATGGTGCGGGCCTGATCGGCCAGGGCACGTGTGACTGCCTGGCGGATCCACCAGGTGGCGTATGTGGAGAACTTGAACCCCTTGCGGTAGTCGAACTTCTCTACCGCCCGGATCAAGCCCAGGTTGCCCTCCTGGACCAGATCGAGCAACGACAGGCCCTTGCCGACATAACGCTTGGCGATGGACACCACCAGCCGTAGGTTGGCTTCCACCAGCCGCTTGCGCGCCTTGTCCGCTTGGCGCACCGCCCGCTCTAGGAACACCCGCTCGTCCACCGCCAGGTCGGCTTCGGCCGCCGCCAGCTTCTCGTCAGCCCTGACCCCGGCCTCCATCTGCATGGCCAGCTCGACCTCCTGCTGGGAGGAGAGCAGCGGGTAGCGACCGATCTGCTGCAGGTACATGCGCACCGGATCGGAGATCAGCACCATGTCATCGTTGGGCAGATCGGTGGCGGCCAGGGCGTCGTTGGAGTCTTCCCGGATCTCGATGGTCTGCCCGGCGAGGGCGACCAGCACGTCGTCGAGTGCCTCCGCCGGCGCCTCCCGGTCCTCCAACTCCTGATGGATCTCGGTGACGACCAGGAAGCCGCGCTGGCGGCCCCGCTGTACCAGCTCCCCGATGATCTGCTCGGTCGTCACCCTGCCCATCCTCCTTGCCTGCGGGCTGCGGTGGCCACGGTACCGGTCGGGAGCCGCCCCGGAAACGGTGCCGCCACGCGCCGTTGGATCGGTGCCGTTCCAGCGGCGCCGTTCAATCGACGGCGGCGCTCCTGATCCGGTCCCGCTCCTTCTGCAACGAGATCCGCTCCGCAACCAGCTCGGCGGCGTCCTCGCCCGAAGCCGAGGCCGCTTCGATGGCCCGCCGCAACCGCGACACCTCGGCCTCGACCCGGACGAGGCGCAGCTTACGCACCACCTCGTCGGCCCCACCCAGCGGGTGCGGTTCCAACGCAAGCTGGCTGAGCAGGGAGGCGGTGGGCTCGTCGGCACCGTCGAGGAGCCGGCCCAGGCTGGGGACCTCCCCCGGTTCCAGGGCGGCGATGGCGGGACCCACCAGCTCGAACCCGGTGCGGTATGCCGGGACCTCGAACCAGCCAGGGTCCGGGTGGTGGCGACGCAGCCCGGGATCGTTGGCCAGCACCAGCCGCAGCAGCTCCCGCTCGGCTCGGGCTCGCCCCGATGGCGGCGCCTCCTCGGTGGCCACCGCGGCACCAGGCACGGTGCCGGCAGGGTGGGCGGCCCTGGCGATGACCTCCGGGGCGACCCCGGTGCGGCGTGCCACCCGCGTAACGTAGTCGGCCCGCACCGTGGGGTCGGGGTGGAGGGCAATGAGCCGTGCCGCCGCCGTGGCCGCCCTCACCTTGGCCTCCGCCTCGGCCATATCGTATCCGTCGAGCTCGCCATCGATGCGGTACTGGAGCAGCGGCACCGACGCCTCCACCGCAGCGATCAGCTGGTCCCCCATCCCCGCCTGCTGCAGGTCGGCAGGGTCCCGACCGTCGGGGAAGCTGGCCATGCGCAGGTCGAGGTCGCCGGGAATCGAGCGGTCGAAGCCACGCCGCGCCGCGCCGGCACCGGCGGCGTCGGCGTCGAAGGCGAGCACCACCCGGCTGGTGAAGCGGCGCAAGATGTCGAGGTGGTCGTCGCCGAGGGCGGTGCCGCAGGTGGCCACGGCAACGGGGTGGCCGGCGAGATGGAACGCCATGACATCGGTGTACCCCTCCACCACCACCGCCCGGTCGCGGCGCACAATCTCGGACTTGGCCCGATCAAGACCGAACAGCAGCCGGCCCTTGTGATAGATCGGCGTCTCCGGCGAGTTGAGGTACTTGGGACCATCCCCGTCGAGCACCCGGGCTCCGAACCCCACCGGATCGCCCCGCAGGTCGTTGATGGGAAACATGAGCCGCCCCCGAAAGCGGTCAACCAGGTTCCCCCGGTTCGACCTGCTCCCCAACCCGGCCTGCTGGATGGTCGCCGGGGTATGGCCCCGCTCCCCCAGGTAGGTGACCAACGCCTCCCAATCGGCCGGTGAGTAGCCGATGGAGAAGCGGGAGACGATGTCACCGTCATAGCCACGGCCCCGCAGGTACCGGCGGGCCCCGGCGGCATCCGGCCCGTCGTTGAGCCGCTGGTGGTAGAAGGCAACGGCGTCGGTGACGGCGGCCACCAGCAGCTCCCTCCTTCCCCGGCGGCGCTCCTCGCCCGCGCTCTCGGTGAGGGTGATCCCCGCCCGCCTCGCCAGGATCTCCAGGGCGTCGCGGAAGTCGACCGCCTGGGTCTCCTCCACCCAGGTGAACACGTCGCCGCTCTTGCCGCAGCCGAAGCAGTAGAACAGACCCCGCCCCGGATCGATCGACAGCGACGGGGTCTTCTCGTCGTGGAACGGGCAAATGGCGGTGACGGTCCGCCCGGACCGTTTCACCCTGGTCACCTCGGCGGCCAGCTCCGCCAGATCGGTCCGCTCCCTGACGCGTTCCTTGTCGTCCGTGGAGTAGGCCACCGCGGCGATTGTACCGGGGGGAGCCACAGCTCCCCCCGACGCGACAACGGGGAGTCCGGTGGAAGGGAGGGAAACCCCGGACTCCCCGTGCCTGATCGATGACCGAGGCCCCTGGGGCCCCGGCGATTGCCTCAGATCCTGATGCGATGGGCCAGCGCCTTGGCTTCTGCCTCTTGGCGCTGGACGGCGACCAGCTGGGCCATGATGATCGGATTCATGTCTGTCGCCTCCTTCCCGGTGAATCTGGCGTACGACGATCATAACACCCATCTGAACAATCTATTCCAACTTGGTCGCTCGCCTGATAGATTCATCGTCGATGGATCAGATTGACCGTCAGATCATCGCCCGGCTGCTGGAGGACGCCAGAACGCCGTACGCCCGGATCGCCGAGGAGCTGGCTCTGGCAACCGCAACCATCCACCAGCGGGTGAAGCGGCTCCGCCAGTCGGGGGTGATCACCGGGTTCACCGCCCGCCTCGACTGGGGGCAGCTGGGGCTTCCGGTGGCCGCCCTGGTGTCCATAGGGGTCACCTCGCGACGCTCGCTGGGTGACATCGCCGCCCAGTTGCGACAGATCCCCTGGGTGGTGGCCTGCGCCGCCGTCAGCGGAGAGTTCGACCTCTTGGTTCACGTCCGGGCGGAGAGCCCGGCCCATCTCGGAGAGATCATCGATTCGGTGAGAAAGCTGTCGAAGGGCAGCACCCACACCGTGCTGGTGTTGAGCCCCTACTTCGAGGCGACGCCGCCGCTGGGTGACGGGGAGGAACCGGTTGGCAACGACAGCGACGACGGCGCAGCCAGCCGCGGCGACAGATAACCGACCACCTCGTCGATGGGAATGCGGTCCTGGGCCATGGTGTCGCGGTGGCGCACCGTCACCTGGCCGTCTTCGAGCGAGTCGAAATCGACGGTGACGCAGAACGGAGTGCCGACCTCATCCTGGCGCCGGTAACGGCGGCCGATGGCCTGGGTGATGTCCACCTCGACGTCCCACCGAGGCCGCAGCTCGGCAGCGATGCGGTCGACCACGGCGATCAGCTCATCCTTCTTCGACAGGGGCAGCACCGCCACCTTGATTGGGCTCAACCGGGGGTCGAGCCGCAGCACCGTCCTGGTCTCGCCGTCGACCTCCTCTTCGTGATAGGCGTCGATGAGAAAGGCGAAGGTGGTGCGGGTGGCGCCGGCGGCGGGCTCGATGACGTACGGGTAGAACCGCTCCCCTGTTTCCTGGTCGAAGTACATCAGGTCCTTGCCGGTGGCGGCGGCGTGGGCCCGCAGGTCGAAGTCGGTGCGGTTGGCGATGCCCTCCAGCTCGTCCCATCCCCACGGGAACCGGTACTCGATGTCGGCGGTGCCCGACGAGTAGTGCGACAGCTCGTCGGCCTCATGGGCCCGCAGCCGTAGGTTGTCCACCCGCATACCCAGGTCGAGGTACCAGCGGTACCGCTCCTCCTGCCAGGTGCGGTACCAGTCGTCGGCCTCCTCGGGCCGGCAGAAGTACTCCATCTCCATCTGCTCGAACTCGCGGGTGCGGAACACGAACTGGCCGGGGGTGATCTCGTTGCGGAAGGCCTTGCCGATCTGAGCGATGCCGAAGGGCAGCTTCATCCGCGAGGTGCGTCGTACGTTCTCGAAGTTGATGAAGATCCCCTGGGCGGTCTCCGGCCGTAGGTACACCAGGTTGCCCGCACCCTCCACCGGGCCCATGTGGGTGCGGAACATCAGGTTGAACTGCTTGGGCTCGGTGAACGTGCCGCTCTTGCCGCACGTGGGGCATCGGTCGGGGTCGTCGAGCTTGTCCAGCCGGTGGCGGGCGTGGCAGTTGGTGCACTCCACCAGCGGGTCGGTAAAGGAGGCGACGTGACCGGACGCCTCCCACACTCGGGGGGACTGGATGACCGCCGAGTCCAAGCCCACAATGTCGTCCCGCATGGTCACCATCGACCGCCACCACTGGTCCTTGATGTTGCGCAACATGGCCACACCTAGCGGGCCGTAGTCATAGGCAGAACGGAGCCCGCCGTAAATCTCCGAAGACGGGAACACGAACCCGCGCTTCTTGGCGAGGGTGACGATGGTGTCGAAGTCGGCGGGCATGGACTCACCCTCGGGGCGGAGCGGCGGAACGCCGGATGATAGAAGGGCCCGCCGTACCCGGGTCCCACGCCGCACTGATGAGCCCCAAACCGACCGAACCGTCGGTCTACGGCTCGTCAGTCGGGGCGGTGCCTCCGAAGCGACGGTCCCGCTGCTGGTAGTGGCGGATGGCGTCCGCCAGGTGGTGCCGGTCGAAGTCGGGCCACAGGATCCCGGGGAACCACAGCTCGGCGTATGCCGACTGCCACAGCAGGAAGTTGGACAGCCGATGCTCCCCAGACGACCGGATCACCAGGTCGACGTCGGGCATGCCGGGGATGTACAGGTTGGCGGTGACCACGGCGACGTCGATGGCGTCGGCCTCCAGCTCGCCGGCGGCCACGGCAACGGCGATGTGGCGGGTGGCAGCGGTGATCTCCCACCGGCTGCCGTAGTTGAAGGCGAACACCAGGTCGAGGGTGTCGTTGCCCGCCGTCTTCTCCTCGGCCTGGCGCATGATGGTGCGGTTGCGCTCCGGGACCCTGGGGTCGTCCAGGTCGCCGGCGAACCGCATGCGCACCCCCATGTCATCGAACTCGTCACGGCGGCGCACCAGCAGGTCCTCGTTGAACCACATCAGGAACTCGACCTCCTCGGCGGCGCGTGCCCAGTTCTCGGTGGAAAAGGTGTACGCCGACAACCAGCGGATCCCCAGCTCGATGGCGCCTTCCACCACGTCGAAAAGGGCGGCTTCCCCGGCGGCGTGACCGGCGGTGCGGGGAAGCCCGCGGGCGTTGGCCCACCGCCCGTTGCCGTCGAGGATCAACCCGACATGGTGGGGGACCGCATCCGGATCGATGCCGGTGCGGTCGATCCCGCTGCTGTCGCCATCACCCATCCAACGAGCCCAGCGCCACCAGCCGGCGTTCCAGGTGGTACTCGAGGAACCGACGGGCGACCCCCAACCCCTCGCCGCGCACCTCGGGGTCGGTGGTGGGGAGGGCACCTAGATCGGCACCGGCCAGGACCGACAGGTGCTCGGTGACGCCGCGACGGAGGGCGTAGGCACCGGAGGTGCGGCACCGCTCGCACAGCGCCCCGCCGGCGGCGAAGCTGAACCGGGTCAGGCCATCGCCCCGGCCGCAGCCGGCGCAATGCTCCAGGGCAGGTGCCACCCCCACCACCGTTGCCGCCTTGAGCAGGAAGGCGGTGGCCAGGTCGGGGCCGATGAGACCGTTGTCCAGGGCCCGCAGGCCCCGCTGCAACAGGAGGAACAGACGCATCGAGGCCTCGTTCTCCTGGGCGACGATGTCGGCCACCTCCACCATCGACCCGGCGATCAGAACCGCGTCCAGGTTGTTGCGCAGGTTGTGAAACGGCTCGACCAGGGTCACCTGGGTGATCGTGCCCAGGTTGCGGCCCTCGTAGAGGACCACGTCGACATGGCAAAAGGGCTCCAGCCTCCCCCCGAACCGGCTCTTGGTGCGGCGCACACCCTTGGCAACGGTGCGCACCTTGCCGTTGTTGGGGCTGAGCAGCACCACGATCCGATCGGCGTCGCCGAACGGGTAGCCGCGCAACACGATTCCCTGGTCACGGCGCAGACCCACGCAGACACCTCGCAGCGGTCAGACGATCCGTCGTCAGGGTACCGCCGCCCACATCCAGATCGGTCGACTTGGCGCTCGCGTGTCGCCGCGGTCCCGAGGCGGCCGTAGAGCGTGCACCGATCGACGGTCGCTCAGTCCGTGTTACCCGGCAGGTCGTTGACCTCCTCCACCGTGATCTCGAGCGTTGCCGTGCCGGTGTTTCCCGCCTCGTCGGCGACCACGTAGGTGAGGATGTCGACCCCGAGGAAGTCGTCGTCAGGGGTGTAGGCGATCTCCGCCCCGTCGGTGACGGACGCAGATCCGGAAGCCGGGCCGATCACGACCTCCAAGGTGTCCGGATCCACGCCGTCGTCATCGTTGGCCAGGACGTCGACGATAACCGACTCGTCCTCGGGGACGGTGGCGGTGTCATCGACCGCCACCGGCGGCGCAGCTGGCGGTGGAGCCGGCGCCGTGGTAGTGGTGATGGTGGTGGTTGTTGGCGGAGCGACAGACGGCGGGGTGGTCGTGGTTGCCGGATCGGCGGTGCTGGTCGTCGGGGTCGACGGTTCGGGTAGCACGACGGTGGGGGTGGTCGATGCCGGCGCGACGGTGGACGATGTGGTTGTGGTCGGAGTTGCTCCTCCCGATGCCGTGGAGGAAACCGCCTGGGCCGCCGGAGGGGGTGGCGGTTCCCCGGACCTCGAGATCACCACATAGCCGCCGACCCCCAACGCCGCAGCCAGCACAACGGCGACGGCGACGGCGGGCACCGACCCGGCCGCGGCGGCGGCAGCGGCGGCCG
>JACDBE010000095.1 GCA_013695075.1 Acidimicrobiia bacterium | reverse complement strand
GCTCGAACCAGGGACGCTCCCCGGTGAGGGCGTACACCGCAAACAGTCCGATGGCGGTGGCGGCGTAGTCGTCGCAGAAGCCGCCCGGACCCGGTCGACCGTGCCGCCACGACCGCAGCAGCCCTCCGTCTTCGGTCATGAGGTTGGCCACCATGAACTCAGCAAGGTCGACGGCGGCGCCGCGGAATCGGGCGTCGTTGAGCACCCCGGCCGCCTCGGCGAACGCGGTCAGCGCCAGCCCGTTCCAGGCGGTGACCACCTTGTCGTCGACGGCGGGCTGCACTCGGGTGCGGCGCCGCACCAGCAGAAGGCGACGGATCCGGGCCAGGCGCTGCTCGGCGTCGCGTAGCGAGATCCCCAAGCGGTCGGCGACCACGGCGAGGTCGTCTGCCAGCTGGAGGATGTTCGACCCCTCGAAGTTGCCCTCGGGGGTGGCTCCGTAGGCGGCGGCGGCGAAGGGGCGCTCGTCGCCGAGCACATCGCCCAGATCGTCCCATGTCCACACCGCATGGCTGCCCTCGACCCCGGCGGCGTCGGCGTCCTCACCGGAGTGGAACCCGCCGGCGGGGTCGGCCAGGTCGGTGAGCAGGTACTCCAGGGTCTCCACGGCGACCACCCGGTAGCGCTCGATCCCGGTCACCTGCCACGCCCGCAGGTAGAGCCTGGCAAGCTGGGCGTTGTCGTAAAGCATCTTCTCGAAGTGGGGGATTAGCCAGCGACGGTCGGTGGCGTAGCGGGCAAACCCCCCTGCCAGATGGTCGTAGATGCCACCGGCGTGCATGGAGTCCAGGGTCGCGGTGAGCATCATCCTCAGGTCATCTGCCCGATCGGGCATCGATCCCGAGGCGAGCAGACGCAGCACCAGCTCCAGGTTGGGAACCTGGGGGAACTTGGGGGCTCCGCCGAACCCTCCGTAGGTCCGGTCGAAGGAGGCCAGCCAAGCGTCGACCGCGCGTTGGAGCGTGTCGGCGGCGGGGGCGGTGTCGGCGACGGGGATGCCGGTACGCACCACCGCCGTCAGCCGCTGTGCCTGGTCGGCGAGCTCGGGACGCCGGTTGGCCCAGGCGTCGACCACCGACTCGAGCACCTGGCGGAACGACGGGTAACCGCCCCGAGCGGCCTTGGGGTAGTAGGTGCCGGCGAGGAAGGGCGCCCCATCGGCGGTGAGGAAGACCGTCATCGGCCAGCCGCCCTGGCCAGTCATCGCCTGCACCGCGTCCATGTAGATGCGGTCGACGTCGGGACGTTCCTCCCGATCCACCTTGACGCTGACGAAGTGCTCGTTGAGGTAAGCGGCGGTGACGGGGTCCTCGAAGGACTCGTGGGCCATCACGTGGCACCAGTGGCAGGTGGCGTACCCCACCGACAGCATCACCGGGCGCCCGGTGTCACCGGCGACATCGAACGCCTCGATGCCCCACTCGAACCAGTCGACGGGGTTGTCGGCGTGCTGCAACAGGTAGGGGCTGGAAGCGGTGGCCAGGCGGTTGGGCACGGCCTCCACCGTACCCCCGCCTGCCGACGAGTTGATCCCACGGGCCGGGAATGCCCCGGTGGTGGGGGGTGTTGGTCACTTTGAGGCCAGAAACCCGAGATACTGGGTTCACAAGAGCGGCGATTTGTGTGATATTGAAGACACATGACCTTGTGACACGTTTCACGAGCCTCCCCCGCAGATCGGTCGATCCTGGGGGTCGTCGCCTCGGGGGGATCGTCGGGAAGCGCTGCCATGAGCCGGTGTCGTGGTGAGCCACGTCCCGTACGGGGCGGGCGGCGGATGAGCGCGGATGACGGATGAGCGCGGAGGTGTGCGGCTCGATTTGGGCCGCCGCTGCAACGAACAAAGGGCTGGAGGACAGCAGGTCGATGACGAGTAATGCACGTGACAGGGTGTTGGACCGAGCCGTGCGGGAGCGTGAGGAGGCGAAGGAGCGCATCGAGCGCGACACGCTGACGCGGTCCCGGCGCGACCGCGACCGCAACAAGCTCACGGACGAGCGGGGCCGGCTCACCACCGACCTGGTCAGCCAGTACCTCACCGCCATCGGCGAGTACGAACTGCTCACCGCCGAAAAGGAAGTCGACTACGCCCAGAAGATCGAGGCCGGGCAGGACGCCATGGCCAAGCTGGAAGCCGGCAGGTTCGATGGCAAGGTAGAGGAGATGGCGCTGCGGCGCCGGGTTCGACACGGCCGCGAGGCCAAGGATGCCTTCCTCACCGCCAACCTGCGCTTGGTGGTGGCCAACGCCCGCCGCTACGCCAACACCTCAGGCATCGACTTCCTCGACCTCATCCAGGAAGGCAACCTGGGGCTGATCCGTGCCGTGGAGAAGTTCGACTGGCGTAAGGGATTCAAGTTCTCCACGTATGCCACCTGGTGGATTCGCCAGGCGATCACCCGCGCCATCGCCGACAAGTCGCGCACGGTGCGCATCCCGGTTCATCTCCATGACACGCTGGCGGCGGTGCGGGCCGCGCAGGCCAGCCTCAAGGCCGAGCTGGGTCGCGAGCCCCGTCCCGACGAGATCGCCGAGGAGGCCGGGGTCAACGTTGACAAGGTGGAGCTGGCCCTGGGGGTTGCCGATACGGTGTCGTTGGAGCAGCCCGTCGGTGAGGACGGTGCCCAGCTGGGCGACTTCATCGAGGACGAGGACGCCATCGACCCGGTGCGGGTGACCGAGGAACTCGACATCGCCAACAGCTTGCGCCGGTCGATCGACCGCCTCCCCAACCGTGAGGGCCGCATCCTGGCCCTCCGCTACGGGTTCTACGACGGGGTACCCCGCACCCTGGAGGAGATCGGCGAGGAGTTCAACCTCACCAGGGAGCGCATCCGCCAGCTGGAGAAGCTGGCCCTGTGCCGGCTGCGCCACCCCTCGTTCGGGATCCGCGAGCAGGACCTGGTCTGAGCCGCTCTTCCGGACGTGCATCCTCTCGGTGAGTCCGGGTCGCATCGGCGGTGGGCGGACGTGCCCGTCCGGTTCGACCATCTGCTCCGGCTCACCACCGACCGGGGGCTCATGGAGCACGCCGACCACGACCGGCCCCGGCTCCGCCACGGTCTGTGTACCGACGACAACGCCCGTGCCCTGGTGGTGCTGGGGCGCGCCGCTGGGCTGGGCGATGCCGAGCACACCGCCTTCGACAGCTACCTGACCTTCGTCGAGCAGGGCCGCATCGCCGGCGGTTGGCGCAATCGCCAGACCGTGGCGGGGGAATGGTCCGACGACGGGGCCACCGACGACACCCACGGGCGTGCCCTGTGGGGTCTGGGGGTGGCCGCCCGGAACGCACCCGACGCCGACAGTCGCGCTCGGGCGGCAGCCGCCTTCGCCTCGGGTGCCGATCTCGACTCCCACCATCCGCTGGCGGTGGCCTACGCCGCGCTGGGGGCGATTGACGCCACGGCAGCGGCAGCGGCGGGGGCGGCTGAACAGCTCGAACGTGCCGCTCGCCTCTTGCCTCGGCCTCGGCCGGGCTCGTGGCGATGGCCCCGCGATCGCCTCACCTATGACAACGCCCGCATCCCCGAGGCGCTGATCGGCGCCGGTTCCACCCTCGGTGAGGATGCCATGGTCGACGAGGGCCTGGCGCTGCTCGACTGGCTGGTCGTCGAGGAGACCGGGGAGGCCGGGTTCAGCTTTGCCCCGGTGGAAGGTCGTGCCGCCGGGGACCAGCGGCCCGGGTTCGACCAGCAACCTATCGAGGCATGGGCGATGGCGGACGCCTGCGCCCGTGCCGCCGTCCTCACCGGTGACCCGTCATGGGAGCGGCACCGGGCAGCCGCCGTCGACTGGCTCCTTGGCCGCAACGACCTGGGGGTGGCCATGTACGACACGGACACCGGCGCCGGGTTCGACGGGCTCACCCCTACCGGGGTCAACCTCAACCGCGGCGCCGAATCCACCCTTGCCGCCCTAGGCACCCTGCTCCCGCCTGTCCCGTGGTGACGGACCGGGTTGTTTCCCCTCCCTCTGGGAGAGAGGTGGCTGCGGAGCAGCCGAGGAGGGGTCGCTGGCGTTGGGTGTGTAACGGAACCCTCCCCAGAAAGAAGGGACCTAGGTCATCTCGCCGAGGAGCTCGTCGAGGTCGGCGGTCATGATCCGCACCTTTTGGTCGGCGGCGCCGTAGGGGAGTACCAGGCGGCCGGCGTGGATGAGCCCGCCGCAGGAGTAGACGACGTTGGGCACGTAACCGTCGCGCTCGTCGGCGTCAGGCTCGAGCAGGGGGCGGCGCAGGCTGCCCACCACGCGGGAGGGGTCGGCGGCGTCGAGCAGGATCGCTCCCAGCACGTAGCGGCGCATCGGCGCCACCCCGTGGGTGATGACCAGCCAGCCAGCATCCGTCTCCAGCGGCGAGCCGCAGTTGCCGATTTGGATGACCTCCCAGGGTCGGGTCGGGGCGTACACCGGTTCGGCCTGATGCCAGAAGCGGCGATGGTCCGATCGCATGAGGAACAGGCTCTCCTGGTCGTAGCGGGACAGGGCCAGATACTGCCCTTCGACCCGCCTGGGGAACACGGCCATGCCCTTGTTCTGGGCGTAGGCCCCGTTGAGGGTGGCGATACGGAACTCGAGGAAGTCGTCCGTTTCGATGAGCTGGGGGAGCACCCGCTGGCCGTCGAAGGCGGTGTAGGTGGCGTAGTAGGTGACCGACCCGTCGTCGTCGACAAAGCGCACCATGCGGGCGTCCTCCATGCCCCGGCTGTCCGCCGGTCCCGCCGGCGAGATCACCCGCTCGCAGATGGGGCCGTCGTCGAAGGTCAACAGGTAGTTCGACGAAGCCAGCCAGTGGATCAGATGCCTGGTCTGGTGGATGGCATCCGAATCGGCGTTGCCGTTCTCGTATCGGGTGATCGCTTCCTCGAGCTGACCCAGATCGGGGGTTTCTGGCAGCCGCTCGAAGACGCTGCTGCACACGGCGGCGTCGGCCCCCATCTCGACCAGCTTGGCGATGAAGATGTCCCGGTCGTACTCGGGGCTGGTGCGGCGCCCCAGCCGGCAGTACGCCGTCGGCGGTTCGATGGTGACCTCACCGGTGGCCGACACGGTCCCGCTACGGAACTCGATCGACGAGATGTGGCCCTCGCCGATGGCACGCAGGCTGAGGATCACCGGCAGGGCACCGTTGTCGCCCGGCGAGGCCGCAGGCACCATCGACGGGTTGCACAGGGCGGCGGCTTCGATGGCGTACTCATGGGTGAAGGTTGCGCCCAGGAGGAGGCGGAGATCCCCGGTTGCCTGCGCCATCGCCTCCGAGGTGCCTGCCACCTGTTGGAAGCTGGCCAGCCACACCTCCTCGAGCCGGCGATGGCGGTCGGCGAACAGCAGGCGGGTCTCCTCGAGCAGCGCCTTGGCGTCATCGGGGTCGAGGTCGAGGATCCGTCCGACGATGCCTTCGGTGCGGTGCGGAGCGGCGCCGAACATGGACACCCCGGGGATGAACGGTTGGGCTACGACGCGCGACGGGTCGGGGCGGAACTCGTGGCCGGTACGGGATACGGTGACCATGGGGCGCCATTGTGGCCGATGCGTCCCATTGGGCACGTGATTCTGGAACGGCTGCGCTGATAGCGCAGCTCCGGCTGCGCCGGGCTCAGGCGATGCCTCGGTTCCTGTCGGCCAGTGGCGCCAACAGCTCGGTGAAACGTCGGGCGATGGCATCCCAGCCCAGATCGGCGCTGATGGCGGCTGCGGCGTCGGCGGCGCGGCGATAGGCCAGTTCGTCGGTGAGCAGGGTGGCGATGGCCCGGCTCATGCCCGTCCGGTCGTCATGGTCGACCACGATGCCGGCGCCGCCGTGAAGCATCTCGATGGCGTGGGGGAAGGCGGTGGCCACCACCGGGCGGCCGGCGGAGATGGCCTCGGTGAGCACTCCCGAGCTGATCTGCTGGGTGTTGTCGTAGGGCAGGATCACCACATCGGCGGCGGCCACCACTCCCAGCAGGTGGTCATCGTCCTGGTAGCGGTTGTCGAACACCACCTGGTTGCCGAGACCACCGGCCGCTATGCGCCGTTCGAGGTGCTGCATGTAGGAGTCGCCGTACCGGGCGAGCACCGTGGGATGGATCTGTCCCGCCACCCGGTAGGTCACCGGAGGCCCGGGGAGGTCGAGGGTGGCGATGGCGTCGATGGCCCGTTCGATGCCCTTGCCCGGACCGAGCAGGCCCCAGGTGAGCAGTCGCCTGCGGGGTGGCACCAGCGGTGGCTGCACGGTCCACGATGACCCGTGAGGGACCACGGCCACCCGGCTCGGCTCGATGCGGTAGTGGGTGATCAGCCGGTCGTGGGCAGATTGCGACAAGGCCACGAAACCGTCGGCGACCCGGCCCAACCCATCGATGATGGCCCGCTGACCCGGGGTGGGGTCGGTGAGGACGGTGTGCAGCACCACCACCACCGGGCAGTGCAGCCGGGCGACGAGATCAAGGACCGAGGCGCCGTCGTCGGCGCCGTAGATGCCGAACTCGTGCTGGATGACGACCACGTCGGCGCCGCGGAGCCGTGCGGCGGCGGAGGCGATTCCCTGTGGGGAGCCTGGGTCAATCTCGGTGATGATCTCGCGGTGA
>JACDBE010000053.1 GCA_013695075.1 Acidimicrobiia bacterium | reverse complement strand
GACGGCGTAGCCGGCGCTGGTGACCAGGGCCGCCACCATCAAGGAGAGGGCGACGAGGATCGCCCCTCGGCGGCGGGCCGGCGTTGGCTCGGCCATGAGCGGCTCGGTCATGACGGCGGACCGCCTGCCACCTGCAGCCGGCTGCGCCGCATCCAACCCAGACCGACGGCGAAGGTGAGGAACCCGGCTCCGATGCCGGCGTACAGCGGCCAGGACGCCAACCCGGCGTCGCCGCGGATCGGCTGCGCTTGGGGGGCGGGGACACCGGTGTCGGCGAAGTCGGCGTCGGCGCCGGGCGTGGCGGAAACCGCCAGGTCGTAGTCGAGTTCGGCGGCGGGGGAGTCGAGGGTCAGGTAGGACAGCCACATCTCCTCGGGCAGCCACTCCATCCCTACGTCGGAGCGCAGGTCGTCGAGCAGCAGGTCGTTGGCCGCCTCGCTGCGGTCGAGGGTGAGCCCGGTGCCGCCAGCGAGCAGGGTCGGCTGATGCTCGGTGAGCAGGAACACATCGGCCTCGATGCGATCGTTGCCCGAGGCGCCCAACCCCAGGATGCGGATGGGGACCCAGGGGTCGTCCGTGGGGATGGTGGCCATGATCGGGGTACTGTCACCGGCCTCCTGCTCCAGGTCGGCGGCCCGCTCCGCATCGAAGCGGGCGGCCATGAACACCGGGCTGCGCTTGGCGTAGAAGTCGAGGATTTCGGGGGCGTCGGCGGTGAGCAGGAACCCGTGCTCCAGCGCCCATTTGCCCACCTCGTCGCCACCGCCGCGCAGCACGGTGATGTCCAGGGCGTCGATCTCGACCTCGAGCAGCACCTCGGCCTCCCCGGAGGTATCGGCATTTCTGGCCGCGATCAGCCGCAGCTGGGGCGGCGCCACCTCTTGGGCGAGCCGCTGCAGCGTCCAGTCGCCTCCCCGCTCCACCGCGGTGGGCACCCCGGGAAGCGGGATGATCGACCCCACCTCCTCACCCTCGCCGATGAACTCGAAGGCGGTGACGTACCGCTCCACCCCGTCGCTGTAGGCGGCCAGGGTGGTGGTGCGCACCAGCTCGATGGTGCCGTTCTCCCCGATGAGACCGCCGCATGCCAGCGCCGGGCCTGCACCCACCGCCAGTACCACCATCAATGTCGTTGCCAGCAAAGCCATCCGGCGACCGCGGTGTCGTCTCCGCAGCGCCAGCGCGTTCTTGGCCATGTCGTCCTCCTCGATCCCTCCCTGTGCTGCGACTACGACGGGGGAGGAGGACCGGGGGGTTCCCCACAACGTGGGATCCGGCGCGGCCGGGAAGGCCGTCAGTACAGGGCGGTGGCGAGCTGGCGGCGGTACAAGGGTGTCAGCGGGTGCTCGTTGCTGAGCACCTCGAAGATATCCAGCATCGCCAGGCGGGCGTCGTCGGCCTGGCCGCCGCGCTCGCGGACCACGGCCAGCATGTGGTCGAGGGCGGGCTCGTACTCGCCGTGGGAGGCCAGCGCCCGGGCCAGGTCGAGCCGGGCGGTCCCGTCGGTGGGATCGGCGGCGACGGCCCGCTCCAGCACCGTCATGTCGACGGTGCGGGCGGCGGTGAGCCGGGCGGCGGCCTGGAGCCGGTCGACCTCAGGGGTGGGCACCAGCTTGCCCAACACGATGAGCGCCTCCTCGGTGTCGCCGCGGGCGATGAGCAGCGAGGCCAGCCCGGTCCCCGCATCGGGATGGTCGGCGCGCTGGGTGAGCACCGCCCTAAACAGGTACTCGGCGCGGTCGGTGTCCTCGGCGAGGGCGGCGTCGCGGGCCTCGTCGACCGCCCGGTCGAGTTCGGAGGGGACGATCTGCTCCAGCCACTGCCGCACCGCCGCCTCGGGGATGGCCCCGGTGAAGCGGGACACCACCGCCCCGTCGCGGAAGGCGACCACGGTGGGGATCCCTTGCACCCCGAGCTGGGTGGACAGCTCCGGGTTGGCGTCGACGTCGACCTTGACCAGCTCCCAGTCGCCGTCGGCCTCGGTCGCCAGCTTCTCCAGGACGGGGCCGAGGACCTTGCACGGACCGCACCACTCCGCCCACAGGTCGACCACCACCGGGACCTCGTGGCTGCGCTGCACCACGGCGGTGGGGAAGTCGGCGGTGCTGACATCGGTGACGTGTTCGCTAGCCATGAACCCATTTTACCCCTGGTGCGATGGAGGTGTCCCCACGACCTCCCTAACCCTCTACGCCTCGAATCCCTCGGC
>JACDBE010000018.1 GCA_013695075.1 Acidimicrobiia bacterium | reverse complement strand
CCACAGGTCCATGATCTGCAGGTAGCGCTCCCGGCCCGCCCGGGTCCCGAGGATGTAGCCGGCACCGAGTCCGACGGCGGCTCCCGTCTTGAATCCGAAAATTGCCATGCCCCCATTGTCCCACACCTAGGGGAGCGGGGCAGCGGACGAGCTGGCATATGCGGTTGACAAAGTGTGCATCTGCGTGATATAGTGAGCAGACGTTCGAGAAAGGAACCACTAATGGTCGCCAAGACCGACCTCTGGGCCACGTCCCAGGCGCAGCTGAACGACTTCTACCGCAGCTCTCAGGACGCCCTGGTCACCGGGGTGGAGACATGGGCCAAGGCGGTGCGCCAGCTGGCCGACGCCACCAACATGCCCCAGCACCCCACCAGCATCGGGGCCACCATCGACCAGGCGTTCGCCACCGCCTCCGCCGCGCTCGATGAGCAGCGCCAGTTCGTCAAGCGGCTGGTCGCCGCCGCCAGCCCCACCGACGGCTGAGCGGGGAGTTCGCCATGGCCGACAGCGACGCCTGGCAGGTCCAGTGCGCGGCGCTGGGTGCGATGATCCGTGCCCAGCGCCAGCTGGCCGATCTGTCGCTGCGCCAGCTGGCCGACTCCGCCGAGATCTCCAACGCCTACCTGAGTCAGGTGGAACGCGGCCTTCACGAGCCGTCGATGCGGGTGCTGCGGTCCATCGCCGACGCGCTGGGCACATCCCTGGAGGCCATGCTCCGCCAGGCAGGCATCGTGCAACCGGGTGCGTCCGAGGCAACCGAGCCCGGGTTGGCGGCCGCTATCAACGCCGATCCCTACCTCAGCGAAGACCAGAAGGAGGCGCTTATAGCCGTCTACCGCAGCTACCGGTCCCAATCCTTGCAACTCTGAGCCTTTCGTTTACTCGTTCCGTTCTCATTCCCCTCCCTGCCTCGGATCCCTCCCTGCCTCGCTTCGCTCGCACCCCTCCCAAAAGGGAGAGGAAAATAGAGCGCGGGAGGGGTGGCTGCGGAGTTCGAGTCGCCAGCCCATGGTGGTTCACGCTACCGCCACCATCACGGCGATGGGCCAACGCGGGCGGCACAGCCGCGATCGCCGATCAAGGAGAAGGTGGCCACGGAGCGGCTCCGTCAGGTCATCTATCCCTGTCCCACCTTCGTCCGGGGCTGGAGGATGCCCAGCGCGAGCCGGATGAGGTAGTCCGGCAATTACTACTTGCGACGTACTATCGTCTAATGTAGTATCGCAAGACGTAATAACCATGAGGGAGGAAGGATGGCCAGGTTGACGGAGCCACTGGAGGGCATGCGGCGGCACAGCGAGCCGGCGCTGCTGGTGCTCGTGAGCCTCGCGGACAAGCCCCGGCACGGCTATTCCATATTGGCCGACATCGAGCGCCTGAGCGGCACTCGGCTCGGCCCCGGCACCCTCTACGGGGCCATCGCTCGGCTCGAGCAGAGGGGCTTCATTGAGCCCCTCGAATCTTCCGATCGCCGCAAGCCCTACCGCCTCACCGAGCCCGGAGAAAGGGCCCTACGCACGCAGCTCGCCGCCATGAAAGCCGTCGTCGGCGAGGGGCTGAGAAGGATCGCGACCGCATGAGGTGGGCGAGCTTGCTTCGCCTCTACCCACGCCGGTGGCGGGATCGCTACGAGGATGAGATGAGTGCCGTGCTCGAGGAGGGGGCCCCTTCCCTGCGAGACGGCCTCGATCTGCTGCGAGGAGCGATCGAGACTCGACTGTTCGCTGCATCCACCGATGAACCACGCCATGCGCTGAGAGGAGACATGGTGGGAGAGGTGCTGGACCACCCGGTTCCAAGCAGGTCGTCGGTCGTGGCGGCGGCCTTGCTTCTGCTCTTGCCGGCGACCTTCTTGCTATCGGTGACGTTGAAGTACGGCCTCGGCCACGATTCCCTCTTCGACTCCCTGGAGGGCGTCTGGACGTTCAGGCCCATTGAGTACGCGACGGTGCTGTCTCCTCTGGCCGCTCTGACACTCAGCGCGGCCCCCGCTCTGCGTGCCACCTTCGAGCGAGACGGACGGTCGGTCAAGGGAGCGCTGGTTGTGCGCGCGGAGGCACTACGTATCGTCGTGGCGGCCGTCAGCGCCGGGATGCTGCTGCTGTTCTTCGTCTATTTCTTGACCGAGAACTTCTGAGCCCAGCAATAGCCCTGCGAACGGCGAGTCCTTACCCTCGGTCCACGGCTGTGGCTAGCCCATGGTGGTCCATCTCCAACCCCCGCCACCACGGCGATAGACTCCAAGGCGTGCGGGACAGCCCGGATCGGTTGATCAGCCCAGGACGTACTCGCCGGGGGCGTCGGCGATGGCGGGGAACCGCTCCGAGCCCATCGGCGGGGGCGTGCCCGTCTTCCCCGCGCGCTCGCCGATCCACTCCGCCCAGGCCTCCCACCACGACCCGTCGACGCGGGTGGCCCCGTCCAGCCAATCGTCCGGTTGCGGTGGGTTGGTGTCGTTGGTGCGGTAACGGGCCTTGGGGCTCGGCGGATTTACCACCCCGGCGATATGCCCTGCCGAGCTGAGCAGGAAGCGCACCTTCGACTTCGGCATCAGCTGGGTCACCCGGTAGGCGGCCCGCCAGGGGGCGATGTGGTCGTTCTCCGCCCCGACCACGAACACGTCGTGCGCCACCCTGGCCAGGTCGACGCGACGGCCCCCGAACTCCATGGTGCCGTTGGCCAGGCGGTTGTCCACGTAGCAGGACCGGAGGTACTCGACGTGCATGGCTGCTGGCATGGCGGTGCCGTCGGCGTTCCAGGTGAGGATGTCGAATGACGGGGGCGGATCTCCCATCAGCCAGCGGGGACCGATGTAGTTGAAGATCAGGTCCTGGGGTCGGAGAACGTCGAAGGTCCGCCGCATCGATGCCGACTCCAGGGTGCCTGCCCGGGTCAACTGGCCTTCGAGCCGGTCGAGGGTGGTCTCGTCGGTGAATGCCTTGAGGATGCCGGCCTGGTCGAAGTCGGTGAGGGTGTTGAGCAGGGTGACGGCGTTCACCCGTTTCTTCCGTCCACCCGCCAGGTATCCCATCAGGATGGCCGCCAGCGTGCCTCCGAGGCACAGCGCCAGGATGTTGACCTTGGGTTGGCCGGTGATGTCCTCCACCACGTCCATGGCGGCGAGCAGCCCCTCGAACAGGTAGTCCTCGAAGCTGACCTCCGCCATCGAGCTGTCCGGGTTGCGGTAGCTGATGGCGAAGGTGGTGTGCCCGTGCCGCACCGCCCACTCGATGAGGCTTCGCCCGGGTGCCAGATCCATGATGTAGTACTTGTTGATCCACGGCGGGCTGCACAACAGCGGGATGGCGTGCACCTGCTCGGTCTGCGGTTGGTACTGGATCAGCTCGATGAGGTCGTTGCGGAAGACGACCTTGCCCGGGGTGGCCGCCAGGTCGGTGCCGACGGCGAAGGCTCCGGGCTCCACCTGCGACGGAAAGCCCCCGTTGCGCCGGGCATCCTCCAGGAACCGGGTGAAGCCGGCAAGCACGCTGGAACCGCCGGTCTCGAAGGCCCGCTTCAGCGCTTCGGGGTTACCCCACAGGAAGTTGGTGGGCGCCGTCGCCGCCTTGAGCAGGTCGGCGGCGATGGAGGCCTTGGCGGCCACCACCTCGGAGACGGGGGCGGCGTCGACCAGGTCGTCGAGGAGGCGGCACCCCACCAGATACGCCTGAAGTTGCAGGTTGAACAATGGGTTGCGCCGCCAGGTGGGGTCGCCGAAACGTCGATCGGACCGGTCGACCGGCACGGGACCGGCGTCCTCGGCACCGAGCAGGGTGGCACCGGCACCGGCGGCGGCGGCAACCATCCCGGTGGCGAACCGGGTAAGCGGCCCCACGGCGGCAACCCCGCTACTACGCAACGCCTCCGCCAGGGCGGGGAACAACCCGGCGGCATCGATGCTCTCGCCACGCATCGCCGACATCACCCGGTGCGTGATGTCATCGGTGACCTTGCGCCACCCGTTGCCCTCGGCCGCACTCACCCCAGGAGTCTACCGAGCCGCCGTTGTGCAGGCTGTTGAGTCAAGCCCCGAGAAACCGGCCCGTCATCGTCGCCCGCTACTCTGTGGACCCGCAACGTCCCCAGCGGGGCGCCACACCATTCCGGGGTAGCTCAACCGGCAGAGCGTCGGACTGTTAATCCGCAGGTTGAGGGTTCGAGTCCCTCCCCCGGAGCCAACAGACAGCCCAGAAACGCGTGTGCGACAAGGGTTTCCGGCTTCATGATCTCTCGAGTTGAACAGGCGGTTCGGCTCGATCACTAC
>JACDBE010000016.1 GCA_013695075.1 Acidimicrobiia bacterium | reverse complement strand
CTCCGAAGCCGCTCCGACCGGGGGCACCGGCGGTTGACGACCACTCGTATCATGCCCCGATGGCCACCGCATCCGCCCTTGCCGTGCTGTCCGGGTCGGTTACCCCGGCCCGGTTGCGCGCCTACCTCAACGCCACCCCGTCGGTGGACGAGGTGGGGGTGACCGAGCGGGTGGCCAACCTGGCCACCCGCAGCATCAAGCACGACTCGAAGATGACGGCGCTGCTGCTGGCGGTGAGCATGATGGACCTCACCACGTTGGAGGGCCAGGACACCAGGGGCAAGGTCCGCCAGCTGGCCGCCAAGGCGATCCACCCCGACCCGGTGGACTCCTCGATCCCACCGGTGGCCGCCCTGTGCGTGTACCCCAACCTGGTGCCTACCGCGGTGCAGGCGGTGGAGGGCACCGGTATCCATGTGGCCTCGGTGGCCACTTACTTCCCCAGCGGGCAGGTGGCCACGGCGCTCAAGATCGCCGAGGTGGACGCGGTGGTTTCCGCCGGTGCCGATGAGGTGGACATGGTCATCGACCGCGGCGCCTACCTCTGCGGGGATTACCTGAAGGTGTTCGAGGAGATCGCCGCCACCAAGGAGGCGTGCGCCCACGCTCACCTCAAGGTGATCCTGGAGACGGGCGAGCTGGGCAGCCTCGACGACGTGCGTCGGGCGTCGATGCTGGCCATGGCGGCCGGCGCCGACTTCATCAAGACCTCCACCGGGAAGATCAACCCGGCGGCCACGCTGCCGGTGACCCTGGTCATGCTGGAGGCGATCCGTGACTTCCGCGCCCTGACCGGGGGCATCATCGGGATGAAGCCCGCCGGCGGCATCCGCGCCGCCAAGGACGCCATCCGCTACCTGGTGCTGGTCCGAGAGACGCTGGGGCCGGAGTGGCTGACCCCGGATCTGTTCCGGTTCGGGGCGTCCAGCCTGCTCAACGACGTGCTGATGCAGATCCGGTGGCTCAAGACCGGTCGCTACCAATCGCTCGACTACTTCACGAAGGACTGACATGGCGCAGCCGCCCGCGGTGCGGGACAAGGACTGGGACTACCTGCCGTCGGCGCAGACCGCCGAGATGGTGTCCATCGACGACCGCTACGGGCTGTACATCGACGGCAAGTTCCGGGCGCCCCGGTCCCGCCGCTACCAGGAAACCATCAACCCGGCCACCGAGGAGCCCATCGCCAGGGTGGCCGAGGCCGGCGCCCGGGACGTCGACCTCGCCGTTTCCGCCGCCCGGACCGCCTTCGCCGGGGAGTGGGGACGGATGGGGGGCGGGGAGCGGGCCAAGTACCTGTTCCGCATCGCCCGCATGCTCCAGGAGCGCTCCCGCGAGTTCGCCGTGCTGGAGACCATCGACGGGGGCAAGCCGATCAAGGAGGCCCGCGACATCGACCTGCCACTGGCCGCCGCCCACTTCTTCTACTACGCCGGGTGGGCGGACAAGCTGGAGTATGCCTTCGCCGGGGTGAAGCCGGAGCCGCTGGGGGTGGCCGGGCAGGTCATCCCGTGGAACTTCCCCATGCTGATGCTGGCGTGGAAGGTGGCGCCCGCCCTCGCCGCCGGCAACACCGTGGTGCTCAAACCGGCAGAGACCACCCCGCTGACGGCGCTGCTGTTCGCCTCGCTCACCGCCGAGGCAGGGCTGCCCCCGGGCGTCCTCAACATCGTCACCGGCGCCGGGCGCACCGGGGCCGCCGTCGTCGAGCACCCCGGGGTCGACAAGGTGGCGTTCACCGGGTCAACCGCGGTGGGCAAGGGCATCCAGCGGGCGCTGGCGGGCACCGGCAAGAAGCTGACCCTGGAGCTGGGCGGCAAGGGGGCCCACGTCATCTTCGACGATGCCCCCATCGACCAGGCGGTGGAGGGGGTCATCAACGGGATCTTCTTCAACCAGGGTCACGTGTGCTGCGCGGGGAGCCGGCTCTTCGTCCAGGAGAACATCCACGACCACTTCCTTGACAAGCTGCGCAACCGGCTGGGGACGCTGCGGGTGGGCGACCCGCTGGACAAGAACACCGACATCGGGGCGATCAACAGCGCCGAGCAGCTGCAACGCATCGAGGGGCTGGTCTCCGCCGGCCTCGAGGAGGGAGCCGAGCTGTACCAGCCTGACTGCGCCCTGCCCGCTCGCGGCTTCTACTTCCGGCCGACGCTGTTCACCGGGGTGGCGCAGAGCCACCGCATCGCCCAGGAGGAGATCTTCGGGCCGGTGCTGTCGGTGATGAGCTTCCGCACGCCGGCGGAGGCGGTGGAGAAGGCCAACAATACCCCGTATGGGCTGTCGGCGGGGGTGTGGACCACCAAGGGGTCGCGGATCCTGTGGATGGCTGACCGGCTGCGCGCCGGGGTGGTGTGGGCCAACACCTACAACAAGTTCGATCCGGCGTCACCGTTCGGCGGGTATCGGGAGTCCGGCTTTGGACGGGAGGGGGGCCGTCACGGGCTGGCCGCCTACCTGAAGGGACCGTGGTCGTGAGCCGCGTCGCCGTCAGGAAGACCCACAAGCTGTACATCGGCGGGGCGTTCCCCCGCTCCGAGTCGGGTCGGAGCTACCCGGCGCTCGACGCCTCCGGTGAGGTGGTGGCCCGGGTGGCGTGGGCGTCGCGCAAGGACCTGCGCGATGCGGTGCGCGCGGCCCGTTCCGCCCAACCGGGGTGGGCGGGTCGTACCGCCTTCAACCGGGGCCAGATCCTGTACCGCATCGCCGAGATGATCGAGGACCGGGCGGCAACATTCGCCGAGCAGGTCGCCCGCACCGGGGCCTCCGCCGCCGATGCCGCCGCCGAGGTGGAGCGAGCCGTCGACTCCGCCGTGTGGTACGCCGGATGGGCCGACAAGTTTGCCCAGGTCCACGGCAACCTCAACCCGGTGGCGGGACCGTTCTTCAACATCTCCGCTCCGGAGCCCACCGGGGTCATCGGGGTGGTGGCCCCCGCCCAACCGTCGCTGCTGGGTCTCATCCACCGCATGTTGCCGGTCATCGTCTCCGGCAACACCGCGGTGGTGGTGGCCAGCGAGCCGTGGCCGATCCCGGCGGTGAGCCTGTCGGAGGTGCTGGCCACCTCCGACCTGCCTGGAGGCGTGGTCAACCTGCTCACCGGGCCCGTAGCCGAGCTCACCCCGTTCCTGGCGGGGCACATGGACGTCGATGGCATCGACCTCACTGGGGCCGGCACCGAGCTGGCGACGACCGCGGCTTCCTCCGCCGCCGAGAACGTCAAGCGGGTGGTGGCCGGGCGGGACCCGCTCGACCGCAGCCCGTACTTCATCGCCGACTTCGTCGAGACCAAGACGGTCTGGCATCCCAAGGGTCTGTGACCAGGATGCGGCTCCGCCAGGGGGTGGCGGCACTGATGCTCGCCGCCGCCACTGCCGGTTGTAGCGGCGACACCGTTACCGAACCCGCCGAGGTGGAGGACTGCGACGGCCTGGTAGAGGTGGGTTCCCAGCTGGTACGGGCCTACGCCGACCTGCTCGACGAGGTGAGGATCGACGACTTCGTCGACGGCGAGCCCATCGCCGGGCTCGATGAGCTGGAGCGCATCGGCGGCGAGCTCGACGCCTCGGTGACCCGGCTGGGCTGCGACGCCGCCGACCTCAACCGGCGGATATCCGCCGAGGTGGGGGATCTGATCACCGAGTCCCCCGCCGGCTCGGTGCTGCTCGAGGTGGTGCGGCGCGGGGTGATAACCACCGGCACCACCCCGACCCCGGCGGCGACCACCACGACTCCTTCCGGCTGATGTGCCCCGTAACGGTCCTTGACACCGCGCCGGTCGCCCTGCCGGCCGCCGTACCAACGCTGGTCGACGAGGGAACCGCCCGCATCGTCCCGGCGTCACAGCGACATGGCCGGACGCCTACCGTGGATCGCCGGGATATGTGTGGCCGCGCTGACCGCCTGTGCCCAACCCGGCGGGGCCGGGCCAACAGTGGCCGGCCAGCCGACGCCGTCGCTGGTCCCCGACGACTATGGCGGCCGTTTCCGTACCTTGGCCACGGTGCTGGAAAGCCCGGAGCACGGGCCACAGCTTTGCCACGCGGTGGCGGACTCATTGCCGCCGCAATGCGGCGGGCCGGACATCGGCGGCTGGGACTGGTCACTGGTCGAACATGACGAGGCGTCGGGAACCCGTTGGGGGGCCTACGTTCTGGTCGGGACCTTCGACGGCACGCTGTTCACCCTGACCGAGCCGGCCACCGATGACGACGGCGGCGCCCCTCGACCCTCGCCGCCTGACATGTTCGACACACCCTGTCCCGAACCACCCGATGGGTGGCACCCGGTGGATCCGCCGCGGGCCACCGAGGAGGCATTCCAGCGCGCCGCGCAGATCGCACAGGGGACGGAGGGCTACGGCGGGCTGTGGGTAGACCAGCGGCTCGACGGCTCCGAGCCGATTGAGGCAAACGCCAACGACCCTCTGCGGTTGGTCCTCAACGTGTCGACCACCGGTGACACCGCTGCGCTGCAGAACGCGATCCGCGAGGTTTGGGGCGGATCGCTGTGTATCAGCCGGGCGGTCCGGGACGAGGCCACCCTGCTCGATGTCCAGCAGCAGGTCGTCGGCGAACCCGGCGTGTTGGGCAGCGCCCCGAACATCCGCACCGGCCAGCTCGACGTGCAGGTATTCATCGGCTCGGAGGAGCGGCAGCGCGACTACGACCAGCGGTTCGGTGTAGGCACGATCCGATTGCACGGCGTGCTCATCCCCATCGACTGATTACATGAGCCGCTTACCGGCCCAGGGCCAACGGGCCGGGACCGGCGTTCTCCGGTGCCCAGCGCGTTCGTGTCGCAGCCGATTGGTACGTTGCCTGGCGACGGCGACCAACAAGGAGGACCTTGACCAAGAGGAGTACCGTGGATGCGGTCATGGGCACCCTGCAGGCGGGCGACCGGATACCGATGTCCTGGGAGGACTACGCCGCCCTCCCCGAGAACCCGCGGGGCGAGTACATCGACGGCGCCTTTGTGATGAGCCCGTCGCCAAACCAGAATCATCAGCTGATCTCGTCCAACCTGTGGCAGGTGCTCCGCGCCGTGCTGCCGGCGGAGGTGTCGGTCAGCCAGGCCTGGGCCTGGAAGCCCGGGGCTGACGAGTTCATCCCCGACCTCATCGTGTTCGACCGTACCAACGAGCAGGTGCGGTACACCGCCACGCCCCATCTCGTCGTCGAGATCCTGTCCAGCGATCGGGCGGCCGATCTGCTGCGCAAGGCCCACAAGTACGCCTCAGTAGGGGTTACCCGCTACTGGGTGGTGGATCCGAACGGCCCGGAGATCATCGACTACGTTCTGGTGTCGGGGGCAGCCGCCTACACCGAGGCCGGCCGTTACTCCGGCAACGACGAGATCGTGCTGGACATCGGCGTCTGCTCCGTCACCCTGGTGCCCGGGCAGCTGGTCGTCTGAACGGCACCGGCAGCCAGGCCGGGTGCCGTTGGACCCGGAAGGGCGACCACGCCCACCGTTGGATGAGGGAGCGGACGCAAGGTGCCCGATCATTCCGGCAGTAGGCGCAGGGCGTCGACGTGTCGAGGGCGCAGCGTGCCGAAGTGGCGACGGTCGAGAGTCGCCAGCTTGGGCTCGTCGAGTCGCTCGGTGATGGCGAGGACCGCAGCGTCGACGTAGCCGATGTCGGCATCGGCGTAACGGTCGCACAGCTCCTTGACCCTTCTGTAGTCGGTGGCTACCAGGTCGATCACCTCGTACGCCCCGGCCTCGATGTCTCCGAGCAGGGCCACCAGCGCCCCGGGGTGCAATCTGCGGTGGATCAGGTAGTCGACCTCGACCAGGACGGGACCGGGGATCAGGAGCTGTTCCTCGGCCTGCTCGATCAGCTGCCGGCAGGCGGAGTGATCAGCGTCGCTACGGTCGAGAGAGGCGTACAGCGGACCGGTATCGAGGATCAGCGCCACGAGCGGGGCGCCGGCCGCTCGTCAGCGGAACGGCGGGCGGCATCGGTGGCGTTTGACGTGCCCACGCCCAGACTTTGAGGAACCGGCCGAACCCCAGCCAACTTCTCGTCGATGGCCTCACGGACCAGGGTCGCCATCGACACCCCACGCTCGGCGGCCAGCCTGCGCAACCGGGCGCGGAGTGCCTCAGGAATGGTAAGGGTGGTGCGCTCCATGACGCAATGATAGCATGGCAAGCACCACATGAGTGGCAGGTTTCTACTCGTTGGGTTCGTCGCTGGATGACGACGCAGGAACAGGAGGAGCAGGGCGATGCCCAGTAATACTTACGTCCTGACGCACCCGGCCGCCTACCAAGCCACTTACGACTTCGCGGACCGCAAGGTCAGCCTCGGCCGATCACCGTGGACTGCGTGCCTGCCCTCTCTCATGGAGCGACCACGAAGTCGAGAAGCACGAGACGGCGCCGTAGCTGGTCGTTGGCGGTGTAGAGCACCTCGCCGAGTTGCTCGGCTAAGGCAACGTACATCATGTCGTACACGGGATGGTTGTCGTACCGACGGGACAGCTCCCACGCCCGATCGAGGGTGCGAGCATCGTCCCTGAGCTGTACGGGCATGCGTCGCAGCGCATCGAATGCCCGATCCGCCTCGGGGCCATCCCAACGGCCGCGCCGGCATCCGGTCAGCAGTGCGTTGCCGACCTCTTCGAGCAGCAGCCTGGGCGCCAGGATGGGCTCGCCAGCGGATGCCAGCGTTTCCCGCAACCGGATGGGCGATCCTTGCGGGTCGGCGTCTGGTGCCACCCAATCGACGACGACGGAGGCGTCAACGACTGGCATCGTCGCGAGCGCGGCGATCTTCGACCGCCAGGTCTGAGGCGGTGCCGCCCTGCCGTCCCCGATTCAGTACGGCGACATCGGCAGCCCACTGGCTCAAGGTCTCGGTGGCACGTGCGGGATCGGGCTGGCTGCCGACCTGCCGCAGGACATCGATGCGGGCCAAGAGCAGCCGATTGCCGCGACGCCGGGCCTCGAGCCGCCCGCTCCACACCCAGCGCCTTATGGTTTCCGGCGTGCGGCCGGCGAGCCTGGCCGCCTCACGAACGTCCACCATTTCTACACCATCGAGCAGGTACATATTGGTATCCTACTACACCGACTCTCCGAGCGCTGGCAGGTGTTCGCCCCCAATCGAGCCTCACGGGTGGACGCCCGCGGCGCCATACTCGCCGGGTGCGCACCCTGACTATAAGGACCCCTGACGGTGGGCGGGTGCCGGCACGGCTCGTTGCCGGGTCGGGGAGGTGGGGATCGTGCTCGCCCACGGTGCCGGTGCCGGGCAGGACCACCCGTGGATGGTCACCATGCGCGACGGGCTGGCGGCCGCCGGGCTCACCGTGCTCACGTTCGACTACCCATACATGGCGGCGGGACGCAAGGCTCCCGATCGTGCCGCCCGACTCCTCGACGCCCACGCCGCCGCCGTCGCCAGGCTGCGGGGCGAGTGCGATGACATCGTGCTCGCCGGCAAGTCGATGGGGGCCCGCATGGGGTCCCACCTCGTTGGCGACCGGGGCGAGCCGGTGGCCGGACTGGTTCACTACGGATACCCGCTGGTGGCCATCGGGCGTACCGAGGCTCGCGGCGTCGACCAACTGGCTCGCATCGCCGCCCCCCAACTGTTCTTCGTGGGCACCCGGGACCGGCTGTGCCCTGTCGATCTCGTTCGCTCGGTGGTGGGCGACCTGGCCGGGGCGGAGCTGATCGTCATCGAGGACGCCGACCATTCTTTCAACGTCCCCAAGCAGTCGGGCACAACCACCGCCGAGGTCCTCGCCCGGTTGGCGACGGCGACTGCTGCGTGGACCGACCGCACCCGGGGAATCTCTACGGTGGCGTGACGGTGCTGGGGGAAGATGGTGGGGCCTCATCGCGCCGGTCATCGTCGCTTGACGGTGTGTTAGTGGGCGGTGCCGGGGCGGGGGTCGCCGGGTAGCCCGGCCAGGAGCAGCCGTGGTCTCGGATCGCCAGCGCCTTGAGCTGCGCCGGGGTGGCGGGTGTGTACGGCCCGTCCCATGTCGAGCGGCACCGAGTCGCCGTCGACGAGGATGCGGGTGACCTCGGCGTCGCACAGGATGCGGCGGGCCGTCTCGGCGGTGATGGTGCCCGTTCTGGCGAGTTCGCACCGCATGCCGTCACCACCGATGAGGGTGTCCAGGTCGACGATGACGCCGAGGTGGGGTCGCTGACCGCCGATCAAACCGACGTGGTTGTCGAGGAACCGGCTGCAGATCTCCCCAATAGCCTCGGCACGCCGTTGAGGGGGGCGCAGTGGCGGCGGGACTGCGCCAGCTGGACCGCCTTCTTCACGACTTTGCCGATCCTTGCCTCTGCGGCGGCGGTGAGTTCCTTCAGCGCGAATGCCGTCGGCCACATGGCGCCGTCGTCGAGGTTCTTCGAAGCCGAATGTGGCATACCGCGACTTGAACTTGTAGGCGCCTTGGAAGAAGCAGAGGACCTTGCCGTCCTTGTCCTACGCAGGCATCCGTACCAGAGTCTTGAGGACAGGATGGGCGCTGGATGTGATGGTCGCATGGAGCCGCTCGCCAATGGCACGATCCGATTCGGGCATCTCGGCGAACTTGGCGAGCACCGCCCCTTCCCCGTCCGCCTTGCCCCCCCGCTTGGCGCCGCGTGCGGTCGCCTTCTGTTCCTGGAGGCGCTCCTTCGCGGCCCCTCATGCTAGGAAGTCGCCGCCGCCGCGGCCTCTCCAAACTGCTCGGTAGATGGCGGAATGGGGGTGGAGGCGTCGGGGTTAGTGTTGCCGGTTCTCCCTCACCGGGTGCTATCAGTTGACCGCTCCCACACCGCTGCGCTCCGTGTCCGATCGGGAGCCGTTCGCCGGCACCGATTGGTTGCTGTTCGCCGCCGTAGGGGTCATCTGGGGCGCCTCGTTCCTAATGATCAAGATCGCCCTCGACGCCTTCCACCCCGGGTTGATCACGCTGGTGCGGGTCGGACTCGGGGCCGCGGCGCTGGTCGCCCTCCCCGGCGGTCTGACCCGGATCGCCCCCGAGGATCGCCGGGCGATGACGGTGCTCTCCATCGTGTGGGTTGCCGTCCCGTTCACCTTGTTCCCGCTTGCCGAGGAGCACATCAACTCGGCGGTCACCGGTCTGCTCAACGGGGCCACCCCGTTCTTCGCCGGGCTTGTCGGTGCCCTGTTCTTCTCCAGGACCCCACGCGGGCCGCAGCGGTGGGGGATCGGCATCGGCTTCGTGGGGATCGCCCTGGTCAGTATCGGGAGCAGCGCCGAAGGTGGGACGGCGGTGGTGGGGGTGCTGATGGTGCTGGCGGCAACCATCTGTTACGGCTTTGCCACCAACATGGCCGGACCGCTGCAACGCAGGTACGGCTCGGTGCCGGTGATGGCCCGCATGTTGGTGCTGGCGACGCTGTGGACGGCGCCGTTCGGTCTCTACGGGGCCACCCGATCCGAGTTCGCCTGGGGGCCGGCGGTGGCGGTACTGGTGCTGGGAGTGGTCGGCACCGGGTACGCCTTTGCCTTCATGGCATCGTTGGTGGGCCGTGTCGGCGGGCCTCGGGCCTCGTTCGTCACCTACCTGATCCCGGTGGTATCGCTGGCCCTGGGAGTGATCTTCCTCGCCGAGACCGTTGCCACCACTGCCCTATTCGGGGTGGCCCTGGTGCTCGGCGGAGCGGTGCTGGCCTCGCGCCGGGAGCGCTGACAGGTGCGCCCCTGATGCCGCACCCCCTGTGGCGGGCCTACCGATCGTCGGCGGCGAGCCGCAGCCGGTCGAGCCCGTCCAGGATCAGGTCGAGACCGAACTCGAACTCCGTCTGGTGGTCGCACCAACCCAGGGGGGAGTCGGGATCGTCGTCGCCGTGGCTGAGCCAACGGCTGACCACCCAGCTGGCCTCGGACAACACGGACGATCTGGTGGCGCTCACCCGGTTCATCGATGACGGCTCGGTCACCCCAGTGATCGGTCGTACGTTCCCATTGGCGGAAACCTGCCACGCCATCGGATATCTCGAAGCGGGCCATGCCCGCGGCAAGGTGGTGATCGCCCCGTGAGCTCGGCGGCTCGGGTTAGCGCGGCGGGGGGACATACCCCCCCGTCCGCACCCGACCCTTGGTGAGCTCCAGGTCCCAGGTCGACGCCTTCTTCCACACCAGGCCGCCGTCGAGGTCGACCCCCTCGGCGGCCAGCTTCCCGATCAGTCCCGAGATGACGTCGCCGTGCGAGGAGAGCACCGTGGTGGTGCCCTCGAGTTCGGCGAACAGGTCGAGGATGCGTTCGATGGGCTGCTCCTCGGCCAGGGCCTTCTCGATGTCGATGGGGAGATCGAGAGCGCGAGCCAGCCCGACAACGGTCTGCTCGCAGCGCAGGAACGGCGAGCTGGCGATGTGGGTGATGGGGGTCTGCTGCAGCCGGGCGGCGATGCGGCGCGCCTGGGTGCGACCCAGAGTAGACAGTGGGCGTTTCTCGTCGGCCCGCTTCCACGCCGAGCGGCTGCCGGCATCAGCGTGGCGCACCAGGTGCATCCGCGCCGAACGGGGCCGCTGCAGCCGGTCCATGGCGGCGGCGATGACCACCCGGTCGTTGTCGTGCGACGCCCGCAGCATGGCCTTGCTCGGTGATGTCCACAGGACCTCGTCCACCTCGGCGTTGGTGCGGAACCTGATCGACCCGGCTTCGACCAGCCAGTAGCGAATCACCTTGGGTTTGCGCTTCACCCGGTAGGCGATGCTGCCCACCAGCCGACCAAGCTCACCCTGTACCCCCGCCTCCTCGACCAGCTCCCGCAATGCCGCCTCCTGGTACGTCTCCCCGCCTTCCAGATGGCCCTTGGGCAGGGTCCAGTCGCCATATCGGGGACGATGCACCAGCAGGATCCTGGTGCCCTTCTTGGTGTGGCGATGGGCTACGGCGCCGGCGCCCCGGGCCGGCGCCAATGGTCTGGTCGCCATCAGCGGGGGCCCTCGGACTCCTGGCGGTCAAGGGCGAGCCGCTCCAGGGCGGCGTGGGCGTCGAGCCCGGTTACCGAGGGCACCTTGCTCCAGGTCTCCTCGGACAGCGACCAGGCCAGCGCATCTTCGTCCATCAGCACCTGGAGGACCTCCTCGAGGCGCGTCTTGAGACGGGAGTCGGTTACCGGCACCAGCGCCTCGACCCGCTTGTCGAGGTTGCGGGTCATCATGTCGGCCGACCCCAGGTAGTACACGGCGTCGTCGCCCGGGTCGCCAAACCGGTAGATGCGGGAGTGCTCCAGGAACCTGCCGACAATGGAGCGCACCCGGATCGTCGGCGAGAGATCGGGCACCCCGGCCCGCAGCGAACAGATGCCCCGCACGATCAGGTCGATCTGGCAGCCCCGCTGCGAAGCCTCGTACAGGGAATCGATGATGCCGGGATCGTCGATGTGGTTGATCTTGAACAGGATTCGCCCCTCGGCGCCGCGGTCGCCCTCCTGGCGGATGCGCTCGGTGATACGGCGGCGCAGCGTGGCCGGGGCCACCAGCAGCTTGCGGTACGCCGTCGACTCGCCGTACCCAGTGAGGGCGTTGAAGAGCTCGGACAGGTCCCGCCCGATGTCGGGGTCGGCGGTGAAGATGCCCATGTCCTCATAAATGCGGGCCGTCTTCGGGTTGTAGTTGCCGGTGCCGATGTGGGCGTAGCGGCGTAGCCCATCGCGCTCCCGGCGGACCACCAGAAGGATCTTGGAGTGGGTCTTGAGCCCGACGACGCCGTACACCACGTGGACCCCGGAGTTCTCCAGCATCTTGGCCCAGGTGAGGTTGGCCGCCTCGTCGAAGCGGGCGGTGAGCTCAACCAGCACCACAACCTGCTTTCCGGCCTCCGCCGCCTGCATCAGCGAGCGCACCACCGCCTCCTCGCCGCCGATGGCGGGGTCTTCCGAGGCCCAGGTGCGGTATAGGGTCTGCTTGATGGCAAGCACCCTGCGATCGGCCGCCGCCTGCGCCAGGAACGACCCGGTGGAGGTGGCGAAGGACTCGTACGGGTAGTGGACCAGGACATCGCCGTCGCCGATGACGTCAAACATCGACACCTTCTCGTCGCCCTGAGAACGCAGACGCCTGCTGGTGGTGGGCGACCACGGGGCCTCCTTCAGCTCGGGCCGGTTGAGCTCGTAGAACGACATGAGGGCGCTCAGGTCGAGCAGGGCGGCCCGCGGGTACACCTCGCCTGTCTCCAGCTGCAGCTCGCGGCGCAGCAGGGCGACGGTGTTCTCCCCCGACCGCTCCTCGACTTCGAGCCGGATGGCCCCGGCGGCCCGCTGCCGGAAGCGCAGCAGCGAGTCGATGGCCTGGAGGAGGTCGTCGGCCTCGGCCTCCTCGACGGCCAGCTCGGCGGTGCGGGTCACCCGGAAGGCGAAGGTGTCGACCACGGCATGGCCGGGGAACAGCAGATGGCAGTTGGCGGCGATGACCTCCTCCACCGGGACGAAGCGACCCTCGCCCAGCGGCATGAAACGGGGGAGCAGCGGGGGGACCTTGAGCCGGGCGAACTGGCGCTGCTCGCTGTCGGGGTCACGCACCACCACCGCCAGGTTCAGTGACAGGTTGGAGATGTAGGGGAAGGGATGAGCCGGATCGACTGCGAGAGGGGTCAGCACCGGGAAGATCTGCTGCTCGAAGCGGACCTGGAGCTCGGTGATCTCCTCGTCGGTGAGGTCCTCGTATCCCAGGAGATGGATGCCGGATTCGTCCATCAGCGGGAGCAGCTCTTTGGTGAACAGGGTGTCCACCCGGGCGAACAGTTCGGTGACCCGCTCGTTGATGGCGTCGAGCTGCTCGGTGGGGCTGCGCCCGTCCGGGCTCAGGGTCGACACCCCACTGTCGACCTGGTTCATGAGGCCGGCCACCCGCACCTGGAAGAACTCGTCGAGGTTCTGGCAGACGATGGCCACGAACTTGAGCCGTTCCAGCAGCGGTAGGTCGACCCGTTCTGCCAGCGCCAGCACCCGCATCTGGAAGTCGAGCAGCGACAGCTCGCGGTTGATGTAGTGCTCCGGGGGGGTCACCATCCGCGGCATCGTACACCCGCCCCGGGGCGGCGGTCCGTGGGCGTTTCGGTAGCCTGTCGGGGTGTCCACCCGCTACCTGGTCGCCACCCTGTTCGTCGTGTGCCAGGTCTCCTGTGGCGGCAGCGGCCCTACCGCCCCGGTGCTGGGCACCACCTCCGAGATGTGCACCGCTGGGTTCTGCGTCACCTACCCCGACGACTGGGAGGTGGTCGACAGCAGCGACGAGTTCGTCTCGCTGGGCCACCCTGGCGACGATGCCATCGCCGCCACCGTGAGCGGGATCAACATGGAGGTGCTGGTCACTACCAACGGGCTCACCTGGCCCCAGACCCCCGACGTCGCCCTGCGCAGTTTCTGGGCGCTGATCGACCAGGGTGAGGCGGAGGTCGAGACCACCCGGCCGCTGGTCGACGGTTCGGTGACCTCCTTCGGCTCCTTCGCCGAGGGCAGGCTGTGGTTCCGCCTCATCCCCATCCAGGGCAGCGAAGCCATCGCCGTGGAGGTGCGGGCTCCCAACTCGTCATGGTCCGAGCACGCCGAGACCATCACCGCCTCGGTGACTCCCATCCCGTGACCGGGCACACCCCCATTTTCCGGCCCGCTGCCTCGGCGTCACCCATACAATCGCCAACCATGCAGCAGATCCGCCTGGTCGGCGGGCGTCCCCTCCAAGGCTCGGTGGCGGTGCTCGGCGCCAAGAACGCCGTGCTCAAACACATGGTGGCGACGCTGCTCGCCCCGGGTCACCACGTGCTGGGCAACGTGCCCCGGATCCTCGACGTCACCGTGATGGGTGAGGTGTTGCACCACGTCGGTGCGTTCTGCACCCGGGAGGGCAACGAGCTGACCATAGAGGTGCCCGAGGAGCCGCTTGCCGAGGCCCCGCTGGAGATGGTGCGACGAATGCGGGCGTCGATTCTCATCCTGGGCGCCCTGCTCGCCCGGCGCGGCGAGGCGAGGGTGGCGCTCCCTGGGGGCGACGACTTCGGGGCGAGACCCATCGACATGCACCTCGATGGGCTGGAAGCGATGGGGGCGGAGTTCCGGCTCAACCACGGTGTGCTGGAGGGTTCGGCGCCCGACGGGCTCCACGGCACCGACATCGCTCTCGACTTCCCGTCGGTGGGCGCCACCGAGAACGTGCTGCTGGCAGCCGTGCTGGCCACCGGGACCACCCTGATCCGCAACGCGGCGCGCGAGCCGGAGCTGACCGATCTTGCCGAGATGCTCATCAGGATGGGCGCCAAGATCGAAGGGGCGGGGACCTCGACCATCGAGGTGCACGGCGTCGCCGCCCTGCAACCCACCTACCACCGGGTGGTGCCCGATCGATTGGAGGCCGGTACCTACGCCCTGGCCGGGGCCATCACCGGCGGCACCGTGACCGTCACCAACTGCGTCCCCGACCACCTGCGGATGGAGTTGCGCAAGATGAACGATGCCGGGTGCGTCGTGACCACCAACATCGACAGCATCACCGTGTCCGGGCCTGACCGCCCCTCCCCGGTCGACCTGGCTACGCTGCCCTTCCCCGGGTTTCACACCGACATGCACCCGCAGATGGTGGCGCTGCTGTCGGTGGCGGCCGGGACCTCGCTGCTCACCGAGAATGTCTACGAGTCCCGCTTTCGCTATATCGGCGAGCTGGGTCGGATGGGAGCTGACATCCACGCCGACGGCCAGCATGTTGTGGTGCGGGGAGTGGAGACCCTGAGCGGCTGTGAGGTCGACGGCTGCGACATCCGTGCTGGAGCCGCCCTGGTCCTCGCCGGGCTGCGGGCCGACGGTGAGACCGTAGTGACCGAAGCCCACCACATCGCCCGCGGCTACGACGGGTTCGTCGCCAAGCTGGCGGCCATGGGCGCGTCGATACAAGCCCACTGAGCCGTGTTGTTTGCCCGGGCCGACTTCGCCCGGCCGAGCGGAGCAGGTCGGGGAGGTTTGTGTCCGCGCCACCCTCATAAGTACTCGTTGCGCATGAATCGGGGCAGACTGGCCGGGTGCGAGCCGGGCTGGTGAGTGTGCTGGCGGTGGTCGTTGCCGGCATGGGCAGCTCTGTCGCCGTCGCCCAGCCGGAACCGGAGCCGATCCCCGACACCGGGTCGATCTCCCTGGTCCCGGCGCCGGGCACCGAGTTCGTGGTCGACGACGACCGCTACCGGGGCCGGCTCGACGTCACCGCCCATGACGACGGGCTCTCCCTGGTGGAGCAGGTGCCGCTGGACGGGTACCTGGCTGGGATCGCCGAGGTGCCGTTCTCCTGGCCGCAGGAGACGCTGCGAGCCCAGGCGGTGGCCGCCCGCACCTACCTGGCGTGGACGCTGGCGGGGGGACGATCCGGCAGCGGTGCCGCCTACGGGTTCGATATCTGCGCCACCGACCAATGCCAGGTGTACGCCGGAGCAGGTCTGGTCGATCAGCCTGACGGCGAGCGTTGGATGGAGGCGGTGGATGCCACCGCCGGGCAGATCCTGTTGTTCGACGGTGCCCCCGCCCTGGCGCTGTACTCATCGAGCGCCGGGTCGAGGACCCGGCCCGTGCAAGACATCTTCGGCGGCGACCCCAAGCCCTACCTGGTGGGGGCGCCGTCGCCCGAAGCCGAGGTGACCCCGTTCGCCCGCTGGGAGGTGAGCGTCGAGCTTGGTCAGTTCCGCGCCATCTTGGCCGCCACCGGTTACCCCATCGGTGGGCGGGTCGACGACATCACGGTGGCGACCCCACCCATCGGGGAGGGCACCGCCAGCGTGGTGGTGGCCAGCGGCGTGGTGGGCAGCCTCGACCGGGTGGTGATCCCGGTGGCGGAGATCCGACGCGGGTTCAACCGCTACGGCCCCGCCCTGTTCCCGTGGGCGCTGCCGGCTCCCCGTGCCGATGGGCTCCCGCTGCCGCAGGCGATCCCCTCGTACACCTTTACGATCCACTACATCCCGCCACCGGTGCGCGGTCTACCGCGGCGCCTCCCCGCCGACGATCTGGAGGGGGTGGGCCGGGTCACCTTCGTCGGCGAGGGCTGGGGCCATTCGGTGGGGATGAGCCAATACGGGGCCTATGCCCTGGGGCTGCGGGGGGAGACGGCCGCCGGGATCCTGGCTCACTTCTACAACGGTCTGGTCCCCCAGGACGGCGCCCGGTTCGTCCCCGACCAGGTTCGGGTAGGTTTGGACTGGGGCGAGGACATGCTGCACGTCGTGGCCACCGGACCGTTCCAGGCGTCCGGGGTCACCCTCGATGCCGGCGATTGGCAGCTCACCGACCAGGCCGGCCTGGTCAGGTTGCGTCCCGCCGACCACCCGGTGTTCGACCCGGACGGCATCCAGCGGCTTCGGCTGCGCTGACGATCGGACCTTCTCTGGCGGCCTCACTGAACCGGTGCGGTCAGCCATGCATGCCCCCGCCGACCGCGCCGCGCTGACTGCGGCGCCGACGCAGCTCCAGTGGCGCCAATTTCTCCTATCCTCATGGTGGGAATGCGGCCCTGGCGCCGCAGGTTGAACCAATCGAGACCATGACCAACACCCCAGACACCATCGCTGCGCCCAAGATCACCGGCTCCGTCGTCGAGGTGGGGTCCCCCACGGACCCGGCCGATGCGGTGTCCGGAGCCAGCGACATCGATCTGGGCGTACTCCAGGAGACGCTGGAGTACATCCGCCCGGCCTTGCAGTCCGACGGTGGCGACATGATCCTGCTGGGCACCAATGGCGGCAAGGTCACCCTTCAACTCGTCGGCGCCTGCGGCGGCTGCCCGATGTCGACGATGACCCTCACCGCCGGCATCGAGCGCATCC
>JACDBE010000008.1 GCA_013695075.1 Acidimicrobiia bacterium | reverse complement strand
GCTCGGGCTACCCGAGGCCGGTAGTGACGGCGAGGTGGTGTTCCCCCAACCCGAGGGCGTTGCCGAGATCCTCGCCGGGATGGGGTTCACCATCGACCGCAGGGGGGTCACCGGCAATGTCCACTTCGAGGAGTACTGGTAGTGGACCCTCACGACAGCCCCGCGAGGGGGCATTCCGCGCCGAGGCCTGGGCGTTCCTCGCGGCTAACGCCCAACCACTGCCGGCAACGGCGCTCAGCCTGACCTCGATCGTGGCCGAATGGTCCCCGCAGGAGGAGGTCGTCCGAGTCGCCGAGGCCAAACGCTGGCAGGCCGTCAAGCACGCCGCCGGTTGGGCCGGGATCGCCTGGCCGGTGGAGTACGGCGGCCGGGGCGGCACCCTCATCGAGAACCTGATCTTCCAGATGGAGGAGGCCGCCTTCGACGTCGCCGACGACCCGCTGGTGGTCGGGCTCGGCTGGTGCGGTCCTGCCGTCCTCCAGCACGGTACCGACGAGCAACGCCAGCGGCTGCTGCCGCCGCTGCTGCGCGGCGAGGAGCTGTGGTGCCAGCTGTTCTCCGAACCGGGCGCCGGGTCCGACCTTGCCGGTCTGGCCACCCGGGCGGTGAGCGACGGCGACGAGTGGGTCATCGACGGACAGAAGGTGTGGACCACCTTCGCTCACCGTGCCGACTGGGGGCTGTGCATCGCCCGCCACGACCCCGACGTTCCCCGCAACGCCGGTCTAACCGCCTTCATGGTCGACATGACTGCCCCCGGGGTCACCGCCCGACCCATCCACCAGATCACGAACTCGTCGAACTTCAACGAGGTGTTCCTCGACAGGGTGCGGGTGCCCGACGCCATGCGCATCGGCGCCGTCGGCGACGGTTGGCGGGTGGTGGTTTCCACCTTCATGTGGGAGCGCTTCAACCTCATCGTCGGCGGCTCCCGGGTGTTGCCGGGGCTGGCCGACCTGTTGCGGTCGACCGGCGCCTCCCACGACCGTCGCATCCGACAGCGTTACGCCGACCTGTACATGCGGGCCGAGTCGCTGCGGTTCACGGTGCTGCGCATGATGACGGCGCTGTCGCGCGGCCAGCTCCCCGGCCCCGAGGGCTCGTTGATGAAGCTGGTGGCCACCAACCTGCTCAGCGACGTCTTCGAGCTGGCCCTCGATGTGATGGGGCCCGAGGGCATGGGCGACGGCACCGCCGACGCCTGGAAGGGGCAATGGCATTCCGGGTTCTGCGGCGCCCCGGGGATGCGCATCGGGGGCGGCACAGACGCCATCCAGCGCAACATCATCGCCGAGCGGGTGCTGGGGCTGCCCCGCGATCCGCGACCAGACCGGGTCTGACCCGACCGGCCCCAGGCAAGCGGGAGCAGGGTCGATCCGTGTCGGGTCAGCAGTCGCCGGCGAGGATTGGGTGCGCACCGCAGAGGTTGGCGCCACCCTCTGCCTGGCGACCGACCTGGGGATGGGGTTTCCCCTGGAGCACGGCCTCCGCAGCACGCTGCTGGCGATGGGCCCGTGCGATCGGCTCGGCGTCGATGACGACACCCGATCGGCCACGTACTACGGCTGCCTCCTGATCTACGTCGGCAGCACCGCCGACGCCGAGGTCGCCGCCGACGTCTTTGAGAGGGCGCAATGGTCGCCTACATCCACCCGGTCATGTAACGGGTCGCGTGCCGAGACCATGACCGGCATCCTGCGGGCGCTCGGCGGAACGAGTGGTGCCGCCCCCGCCCGTGTGCTGCGTGCGGTGCGAACGCTGCCCCGGGCGTTGGCCGGACATCGGCGGCACATCGATGCGCTGTGTGAGGTCGGCGAGATGCTGAGCGAGCGCCTCGGCATGCCGTCTGCGGTGCAGGGGCTCTTTGCCTACCAGACCGAGCGTTGGGACGGGAAGGCCTACGCCGGCCGGAGTCGAGGCGACCATCGCCCCCTTCGCGACTACCGCAACGCCGGCCAACTCCAGTCGGGAGGGGTGCTTGTGGTGGGCGCCGGCAACTCGGGGGCGGAGATCGCCCTGGAGGTGGTGCCAACGCACAAGACCTGGCTGGCTGGGCGCGATACCGGCCACGTGCCCTTCGATATCCACAGCCACGCTGCCCGGCTTGTCCTCAACCACATCGTCCTCGGTCTCCCATCGGGTGATAACAACGGACACACCCATCGGGCGAAAGGCGCATGCCAAGCTCAGCCGGGGTGGCCGGCCCCTGGTTCGAACCAAACCGGCGACTCTCGGCGTCCTGCCAGTGGCCAACGCGATCTGGTGCACCGGGTTCCACCCCGGGCTTCTCCTGGATCGATCTGCCGGTCGTAGGTGATCAAGAGGTACCGACACACCGACGCGGGATCGTTGCCAGCGAGCCTGGCCCTTACTTCGTCGGCCTCCACTTCTTATACGCGGCGTCGTCAGCGATGGTCCACGGCGTCGGCAGGGACGCCGAACACATCGTGGAGGCAATCACAGCCTGATCGCGCTCACAACGTGTCGGGCCCGGTCCGCCCTACCCTCACCTGGTGCGCATCGTGGTGGTCACCCTGTTCCCCGAGTTCTTCGACTCGCCGCTGGCCGGCAGCTTGGTGGGAAAGGCCCGGGATGGCGGGCACCTCACGGTCGACCTGGTCGATCTGCGCCGCCTTGGCAAGGGGGTCCACCGCCAGGTCGACGACGCCCCCTTCGGCGGGGGACCGGGAATGGTGCTCATGGTCGAGCCGCTGGCGGCGGCGCTCGACCCGTTGGCCGGCACCCACCGGGTGCTCCTCAGCGCCGCCGGGGACCGTCTCACCCAGGCCACCCTCGACCGGTGGAGTGCCCTGGCCGCCCTCACCCTGGTGTGCGGACGCTACGAAGGGGTCGACCAACGGGTGGCGGACCACCTGGTCGACGAGGAGGTGTCGCTGGGTGACTACGTGCTGTTGGGGGGAGAGGTGGCGGCGCTGGCGATCATCGAAGGGGTCGCCCGGCTGCTCCCCGGGGTGGTGGGCAACCCGGGATCTCTGGCCTCCGAGAGCTACCGCCACGGGCTGCTGGAGGAGCCGCAGTACACCCGACCGGCCGAGTTCCGGGGATGGGCGGTTCCTCAGGTGTTGCTGTCCGGTGACCATGCCCGCATCGAGGCGTGGCGCCGCCAGCAGCGTGTTGCCCGCACCCGGCAGCGACGTCCCGATCTGCTCGCCTCCGACCCTGGCGATGATTTCCCGTGGCCGCCGGCGGGCGGGTAACATCGCCCGGTTCTGCCCTTCC
>JACDBE010000371.1 GCA_013695075.1 Acidimicrobiia bacterium | reverse complement strand
GACGTCCGCGCCCGGCTGATCCCCTGACTCGCTACGGCCGGGTTTGCCGCCGCCCTGTCCGGGGAACTTCATAGGTGCACCTGAAGGAGGTTGTTCTATGACCCAGCGAGACGACGACCATCGCACCGAGGACACCGGTCCCGAACCGTTCGACGAGACACGCCCCGACCTTGCCCGCGGCGAAACGCTGGAGTCCGAGATCGACCAGGACCCGGACTTCGCCCGCGGGGAGCGCCAGCTTCCCGAGGACACCGAGATGGAGGATCCGGACTTCGCCAAGGGTCAGCGCACCACGCCCGAGGACGAGGAAGATTCCGACTTCGCCAGGGGCCAGCGCACCACGCCCGAGGACGACACGGACTCCGACTTCGCCCGCGGCCAGCGCGACATCCCGCAGTAGGAACCCGGCGGCGCATCCGCGGAGCCGGGGCAACGCCGCCGCTGGACGGCCTGGCGCTGTTCGGACCACGGTCCGGACAGCCGGTGGCGATCAGGTGCTCGGGGGCGACCGTATGATCGCTTGCTCGCCTGCGGCCATCCACCGGATGCGGTCGACCAGCTCACCCAGCTCGGTGGCCAGGGCTTGGCGGCGGGTCACGACGTCTGGGCCGGAATCGAAGGCTCGGCGATGCCGGGCCAGCTTTACCGCCGTCTCGAAGAGGATCTTGGACACCGACTGACCCGAGGACATCGCCTCGTTGGCTACCTGCTCCCGTCCCCGGCGCATCGCCCGCTCGACCAGTGACCCCTCGTCGATGGTGCCGAGGTAGGCGTCCTCGGCGATGATGTCCGCGACCACCCGGTAGGCCTCGAGGAAGGGGAGGAGCAGGGCGGGGGAGCGCATGGGGCGCAGCCCATCGAGCACCGCCGCCGCCCCGCCGGAGGAGAGCAGCCCCCGCCAGTCGGGGATGCGGTCGTCGAGCTCGGCGGAGATCTCGGTGTCGAAGGTCTCCCGACCGGCAAAGAAGAACTCGAACAGCAGCACCTCGCGGATCCGGCGCGCCTCGGTGTGCACCGCCGCTACCGGATCTGGTTCGTCGCCGGTGACCCCGGCTACGGCCAGCTCGGCGACTGCCCCGTCGACGAAGAAGTGGATGACCATGTTGCGGTAGTAGGCCGCAGCCAGCTGCGCTTGGGGGGCGATGCGGTAACGGATGGCGTCGCCGTCGACGAGGCGCTTCACCAGCCCGTGGAGGACCAGTTCGTCGACGGCGGTGCCCACCACGGTGCGATCGTCGAGGGGGCGGTCGATGGTGGTGGGCAGCCGGCGGCGGGTGGCTTCGGCGGCATACGGGCCCACCAGCTCCACCACCTCGTCGAAGTCGAGCGAGGGGCGGTCGTCGCCGAGCAGCACCAGGGTGACCAGCGAGATGGGGGTGATGGGCATCGCCTCGTTGATGCGGTTGGCGACCTCGAAGGCCAGCTTGGGCACCGCCGGGCTCCGGGTGTCCTCGGCGTCCGCCGGCTCCTCGCCCAGCTCGGCGAGGAAGTCCCGCAGCGAGATGTGTCTCCCCAGCCGCAGGTGGATGGACCCGTAGCGGCGTTGCAGACCCCGGATCATCCGCACCATCCAGGCGAACGTCTCCGGACGTTTGGGGGCGCCGGACTGCTCGGCGGCGTAGCTGTGCACGTCCTGGATCTGGTCGTAGGCGATCGCCACCGGGACGAAGATCACGTCGTCGGCGGCGCCCCGCAGGTACGCTTCCACCACGTACGACAGGATCCCCAGGCGGGGTGGGAGCAGCTTGCCGGTGCGGGACCGGGCCCCCTCGATGTACCACTCCACCGGGAAGCGGCGCTGCAGCAGGTAGTCGATGTAGCGGCGCAGCACGAACTTGTATGGCTCGTTGTCCTTGAACTCGCGGCGGATGAAGAACACCCCGGAGCGCCGGATCAGCGGTCCTACCGGGAAGAAGTTCATGTTGATCCCACCGGCGGTGTGGTTGGGGGGCAGCCCGTTCTCATACAGGGCGAACTGGAGGCTCTGGTGATCGAAGTGGGACTTGTGGGTGGGCAGGAACACCAGGGGGAAGCGTTGCCCCAACTGGTACAACGCCGCCAGCTGGGTGCGGTCGTACTCCAGCTCGACGTACGCCTTGGTGATCAGCTTGCGGAACCCGGCGGTCACCAGGTCGATCACCCACGGCGAGTGGGTGGCGGCGATCTCCCGCACGTAGCGGGCGGTCCGCCCCGCCATGTGCTCGTAGGGGATGCCGGCGTCCCTGGCCAGCTTGGCCACCCCTGCCTGGAACTGGCGGCTCGACAGCAGGCTCTCCCGGGGGAACTTGGGCACCTTGTACCGCGTGCCCCGCAGCTCGCGTTCCGACCGCTCCAGGGTGAGCCACGCCCGGCGGGCGACCTCGTCGACGAGGCTGCGCCCCTCCACCAATGCCGCCGACTCCGCCCACGACTTGCGCAGCTCGGGGAGGCGGGCGGCGACGCCTTGGATGATGCGGGCCCGTTCCGGATGCCGTCGATAGGCGAGGAACTGGCGGATGATCCCCGGGTCGCGAGGGTCGCCGATGGTGAGCAGGTCGGACAGCTGCACGGTGCGCCGCCCGGCCCGTTGCGGGGCCAGCCACACCACCCGTAGCGGCACCACCAGGGTGTCGGCGTCGGTGGCGATGAAGGCGGCCAGGGCGGGGTCGCGGCGGTTGCTGGGCGACCGTCTGGTGGCGGGAAGCCGGGCCACCTGGACATCACGGGCGGCAACGTCGCCGGGGCGGTTGCGTTCCAACCAGGCGTCGAGCAGGCGGCGCTCCAGCGGCCCCGACGTCTCCACCACGAACAGGTAGGGCCCCGACTCGTCCGGCCACCCCGGTTCGTCCTGCACCGCCAACGATCGCGCCGTCACATCGTCCATGCCGTCAATGTAGAGAGGAAGCCGGAGCCTTGCCGTTGGTGATGCTCAGAGCTCCCGATGGCCTTGACGGCCGGTACCATCGCCTGGCATGGTTGAAGCCGGTGCACGTCGTGAAGGATTGCGCTTTGGGCTGCGCATCCCTTCCTACGCCCCGCCCGGTCTTACCTATCAGCGGTCGCGAGATCTGCTCGAATACTGCCGCCGGGTTGATGAGCTTCCCTATGAGGACCTGTGGGTCATCGACCATCTTCTTGTCTCGAAAGGCGTCTACGGGGTGTCGTGGCTCGACTCATTGGCCACGCTCTCCGCCGCCGCCGCCGTAACCGAGGGGGTCGGGTTGGGGACCGCCGCCCTGGTGCTGCCTCTCCGCCATCCAGTGATCCTGGCCAAGGAGGTCGCCTCCCTGCACATGCTCTCGGGGGGCAGGTTCCGATTGGGGGTGGCGGTGGGTTGGGACCCCGGTGAGTTCGCCGCCACGGGGGTGCCTCTGAATGAACGGGGCAGACGCACCGACGAAGCCCTCGAGCTCGTCCGCCTTATCCTCAACGAGGAGGAAGTCACCTTCGATGGCCGATTCTGGCAGGTCGAGAACCTCACGATCTACCCGCGGGTGCCCGAATCGCCTCCGGTGTGGATCGCCGGGGGCACCCTCACCCATGCCCCCGATACCCCCGACAAACCCTTCATCGCTCCCGGCGTCCTCGACCGGATCCTCAAGGCGGACGGGTGGATGGCTCGGTCCAGCGGCAGCGATCCCGGCGATGTCCAGAACGACTGGAAGGTCGTCAAGGAGCACTTGACAGCCAACGGCCGCCACCCCGCCACGCTCACCTTCGGCGCCACCCAGTTCCTCCACGTGGTCGAGGATGGCGATCGCCAGCGGGCGCTGGACGAACAGATGCCGCTGTTCCTGGAGATCATGGGCGGCCACCGGACCACCGAAGACCTACAGGCGTCCTACCTGACCGGGACCATCGACGACATGCTGGCGACCATCACCGGTCTGCGAGATGCCGGTCTCCAGTACTTGATCCTCACTCCTCTGGTCGAGGATCGAGGCCAGCTGGAGCTGATCACCCGGCACATCGTCGAGCCGCTGAGCTGACCGGATCGCCGCCAGTACACGGTCGGGGGTCGCCGGCAGGGTGCGGATGCCCACCCCGATGGCATCGCGCAATGCGTTGAGGATCGAGGGGGCGGTGGGGACGAGGGCGTGCTCCCCGATCCCCTTGGCGCCGTAGGGGCCGAGCGGATCATTGGACTCGACCAGAATGCTCACCACCTCGGGCACGTCGCCGATGGTGGGGATGAGATAGTCGTGGAGGTTGTCGGTGCGACCGGGGACGTATTCCTCCATCAGGGCCATACCGATCCCCTGGGCGATACCGCCCTCGATCTGTCCTTCCACCAACCCCGGGTTGACAGCCCGGCCGACATCGTGGGCGGCGGTGATCTTCAACAACCGCACCGTTCCCAACTCGAGATCGACCTCCAGTTCGGTGAGTTGAGCCCCGAACCCGAACACCGCATAGGGCTCCCCCTGCCCGTTCTCATCGAGGGGAACCGTTGGCGGGTCATAGGTAGCTTCTGCCACCGCCACCATGCCGCCCTCGTCGGCCGGCAGTTCGGTGAGGTCGATGCTCCTCACCTCGCCGCGGTCGTGAACGAGCAAAGTGGGTCCGTCGGGTTCGAGGAGGGCATCGGCCGACGCTCCCGCCAGGTAGAGCAACCGGCGACGCAGGGACTGCCCGGCGGCGAAGGCGGCATTGCCGCTCACGAAGGTCTGCCGGGAGGCCGAGGTCTTGCCGGCGTCGGGGGTGGTGTCGGTGTCGGCCCCCACCCGGACGATGGCGTCAAGAGGGACGCCGATCGCATCGGCACAGATCTGGCTGATGACGGTGTTGGCTCCCTGGCCGATGTCCACCGCTCCTTGAAAGAGGACCACCCGGCCCTCCCGGTTGAGGCCCACCTTGATGGTTGAGGGGTTGGGAAGGGCGGTGTTGCCACAGCCGTACCACAGCCCGGCCACTCCCACCCCCCGGCGTGGCCCGTTCTTGCTCTGGTTGAAGTCGGCCGCCTCCTGCCGGGCCCGGCCCCAGAC
>JACDBE010000370.1 GCA_013695075.1 Acidimicrobiia bacterium | reverse complement strand
CATTCTCGACCGCTGCCGCGACATCTCCGAATACCTGGTTGACCGCGCCGGCGAATGGGACGTGCTCCCCGAGCCCGAAGAGCCCGAACCCGGCGCGTGAACCCCCTGCGCAATCCGTCGGTCAGGGTGTTCGGATCGCCAGGGCGGCGAGACGGCGGTACATCGGGAGGCACCGGTCGAGCACTCAAACCGGCGAAAACTGCCACCGCCCCCAACAAGATGAACCCTTTCGGTCGCATGACGCACCTCCCCTTCGCCGTTGTCGATCCTCCATGGATCGACCATCTGGCTGGGTCTAGCATATATGATTGGTATATGCAAGTGGTTTGTAGGCCTATTTCGCTCCATCCCATGATGTTCCAACCCCGCCCGGCGCTGCCCCAGCGGCGCCCGGAGCGGCGCTAGCGGCCCGGCAGCAGCCGTCGCATTCTGCTGGAGAGCTCCCGGCGGAATCCGGCGGCGATGAGCACGTCACGCCGCCCATCGACGACGGTCCGGTCGCCGAGCGCCGAGATGGTGTGGATCCCGTGTTGGTATCGGCCGGTGTCCGGGGGGGCGATGCGGGCCACCGTCGTCTCGACGAACCGCTGCGGCGTCAGCTCGTCGACGCGGTTGATGGTGACCCCGCCCCCGTAGCTGACCGATCCGTCCTGGGAGGGCCGGTACAGGTGGCCGTTGTGGATGAAGGGCGTTCCCGCCGGCCGGCTGGAGCGCACGTCGGTCTTCACCGGGTTGAGGGCGTGGGGCAGCCAGGGACCGGCGGGTTCGGCGGCGTGGAAGACGTGCAGCTTGCTGTTGCCGTGGGCGCCCTCCAGCGAGCAGAACAGCCACCACCGACCCCGGAACTCGATGGCGGTGGGATCGAGCACCCGGATCCCGGTGAGCGGGGTGGCCACCAGCTCCCACCGGTCGGGGAAGCTGACCGCCCGGTATAGGCGGACCTGCTCGGCCTGGTACGTCTCCGGCATACAGAAGATGGCGCCGTCGTGGTGGAAGAGATACGGGTACGAGGCGTGGACCCCGGTGTCGAGGACCGTGCGCGGCTGGCCGTTGCCGGTGACGTCGATGGCGGAGATGACGCCGCGGTGGGTGCGGTAGTCGTAGTCCTCGACCAGCACCATGTCCCCCTGGCCGGTCGGATCGGGGAAGGGGTCGGCCAGATAGCGGCTGCGACCCTGCTCGGCCACCCAGGTGACCGCGGGGAGGGGTCTCGTCAACAGCGACCAGATGGGGATGTCGGCAACGCCCACCGACCACTTGGCCGACCGGGCCACCCCGGACACCTGGCTCTTCACGAAGGCGGCCGCCTGCCGTGCCAGGAACAGCAGCATGGTCGGGTTGGTGGGGGAGCGGCGCACCGGGGCGTCGGTCACCGACGGGGCGGCGGTCACCGACGCCGTGTCGTCGTTGAGGATCTGACGCACCACGATGGACGGAAAGTCGGCCCCGCCGAAGAAGGCATCATCCCGGGTCCTACGGTACGAGTGCCCGGTGACCCTGAGGCAGCCACGATGCAGCACGGTGCCGCCGTCCAGCCGTTCGGTGAGCCGCTGCAGGATCACCCCCACCACCGGTTCGCCCTCCATCATCTCCCAGAACGCCGGAGGTTGCCCGCGGAATCGCCGCTCGTCACCGTGGTGGAACGACCACACCCCGTACCGGGCGCAGCTGAGGATGGCACCGGTGAGGATGCCGAAGCCGAAGCGGAGGATGACATCGAGCCGGTGGTCGGCGATCACCGCCATGCCAGCGTCGTCGAAGCGCTCCCGGTACCTGCCCACCGGATGCGTCTGGCACCGCAGCTCGGGCACCGACGCCAGCTCGACACTCATGTCGGTGGGTCGCGACGCCCGCGACCGCCGCTCGATGTAGCCCTTGTTGAAAAGCGTCCACAGCAGGTGGCGATGGTCCCGCAGCACCGACAGCCCGGACCGGCGAGGGGTGGTATCGCCGCGCACGATGAGCAGCGCCAGCTCCACCTGCGGGATCTCAGCGAGCGCCCGCAGCGCATCCGCCTGCCAGGCGGGGAACCGTCTCCCGTTGCCCATGATCCCGACGCGCACCGTGCGCCGCTGCTCCGGCGGGGGCGCCATGGCGCCGCCGGCGTCGATCGGATCGGTCACCGCACCCCCCCTTCCTTGGATCGATACGCGCACCTGACGGCACGTGGTCCAGAATCGCATGAACCGGGCGCCAGGTCCAGACGCGGCGGGTGGTGGCGTCGATGCGTTCGGCCCACACCTCCCGCTCGTCGCGGGTGACCCGCAGCGCCAAGGCGAGGTGCAGGTTGGAACCGTCCACGACGAGCGTCACCTCGGCGAAGGCGGCCACCGCCCAGCCCTCCCGCTGCAACCCGGTGGCGGCGGTGATTGCCGCTGGGTCGGCGTCGTCACCCTCCACCCAGGTGTCCTGCCGCCAGCGGTAGGTGAGCGGACCTCGCTCCGGTTGCAGCTCCACGGTGTCGACGTGGCGGGAGACCCGCATCCCCGACGCCAGCCGAACCACCTGGTGGTCGGCGACGTCCCGCAGCCAGGTCCCGGGCGACGGGGGAGTGACGGCGTAGGAGGCGGCCGGCATCGCATCGAACGACATCGTCACCATCACCGGGAGCCCGGTGAGAGTGGCGCGCTCCACGAACAGCAGCGCCTCGCCCAGGTAGGAAAAGGTCTCCCCGATCCAGAAGTCCACCCCGCCGGCGTCGAGCTGGATGTTCGATCTGGGTGTCGAACAGCCGCCGCACCCGGTCGGCCGCACCCGCGTCGCCGGATTGGTACCCCCAGGTGAGGCTCAGGTTGCCGCCCGATGAGGACATTCCTGTCGGCAGCGGCGGCGGCGTCGCGGGCGATGCCCACCGCACGGCGGTTGACCGCCGCTACCTGGCCGGACAGCCCGACGGTGGCCAGCTTGTCCTCGGTGGCGTAAAAGGTCATGGTCTGGATCACGTCCACCCCGGCCCGGATGAACTCGCCGTGCAGCCCGGCCACCGCCTCGGGATGGTCGAGCACCACCTCGGGGGTGAACGGACCCGCCTGGACAAACCCACGCCGCTCCAGCTCGAGGAGGTACCCGCCGTCGCCGAGCACCGGCCCCTGCGCCAGCCGTTGCATGATGCCGTCGGGCATGGCTGACGAGGCGCCCGGTTACTCGTAGGAGATGGCGTCGAGGACGTCGAGCCGGGAGGCCCGCCACGCCGGGAGCAGGGCGAACACCACAGCGAGCAGCGCGGTCACCACGATCCACAGCAGCAGCGTTGGGATGGGGACGCTGAACCCGGTGAAGCCCTCGGCTTCGAGCCCCTGCACCACCGCCCACCCGAAGAAGATCCCCAACCCCACCCCCAACAGCGATCCCAGGGTGGCGATGATCGACGCCTCAGAGCGGATCATGCGCCGGGTCTGGGTGCGGTCGAGCCCCACGGCGCGCAGTAGCCCGATCTCCCGGGTGCGCTCGTGGACCGAGAGCAGCAGGGTGTTCATCACCCCGAACAGCGAGATGAGGATGGTCAGCCCGAGCAGGGCAGTCAGCAGCGACAGCACCTGCCCGATGGAGTCCTGGAGCTCAGCGGAGAACTCCCCGAGCGTCTGCACGTTGACGGTGGGGAACTCCTCGGCGACGGCGGAGATGGCGGCGACGCCCTCCTCGACGGTGAAGCCGTCGGCGATGCGGAAGTAGATCTGGCCGTCGGCGGGGATGGCGAAGTTGGCGTTGTAGGCGGCGCGCCCGATGGTGGGCGAGTCGATGAAGGTGCTGTCGGCGATGCCCTCGACGGTGAAGGTGACGGTCCCGGTCTGCTCGAAGGTGAGGTCGATGGTGGTGCCAAGCTGCCAGTCGTTGCTGTCGGCCATGGCGCGGGGGACGATGATCCCGGTATCACTCGGGGTCAGGCTCCCCTCCAGGTCGTCCACGTCGAACAGCTCGGGGAAGTTGTCGTCGATGGCGTTGACGAAGGTCTCGCTGCCGTCCCGGATCACCGGCCCGAACTGGAGCCGGCTGGCCGCCTCGACCTCGGGCAGGGCGGCAGCGGCTTCGCCGAAGGCGGCCGGGAACCCGGTGAGGGCGAACTGGTCGGAGCCGAGGGCGATGACCTCCCCGTTGACGCCGCCGGTGAATACGTCGTCGATGGTGTCGCGCACCGAGGCGGTGAGCACGGTGACCAGGGTGATGAGGGCGATGCCGATCATGATGGCGGCGGCCGTGGCGGTGGTCCGGCGCGGGCTGCGCCCGGCGTTGCGCTGCGCCAGCCGCCCGGGCACACCCTGGATCCGGGCCAGCGGGGCCCCGATGATACGGGTCACCGGCTCGGCGATGAGGGCGCTGAGCACATAGGCGGCCACCAGGATCAACACGGCGCCCAACCCGATCGAGCTGAGGGCGGCCACCGTGTTGCCCAGGTCGGCGAACAGCCCGGTCGCCAGGCTGGCGATGCCGGCGGCGAGCAGCAGGGCCCCGATGATCGTCCGCCACAGCAGGGACCGCTCCCGGGGGCGGCCGGCGTCCTGGCGCATGGCGGCGACCGGGGCGATGCGTGAGGCCTGGAGGGCCGGCGCCAGGGCGGAGAGCACGGTGACCACCACCCCAACGCCCAGCGCCACGATCACCGTCCGCGCCTGGATCACCAGGCCACCACCGGGCAGGGTGATACCGGCGGCCTCCAGCCCCAGGCGGAGCAGCACGGAGAGTCCCGCTCCGACGGCGATACCGATGGCCGAGGCGATGACCCCGACGATCAGCGCCTCGATGAGCACTGCCCGTACCACCTGGCCCCGGGTGGAGCCGATGGCCCGCATCAGCGCCAGCTCCCGCACCCGCTGGGCGATGACGATCTGGAACGTGTTGTAGATGATGAACGTGCCCACGAAAAGGGCGATGAACCCGAACACCAGCAGGAAGATGCTGAAGAACGACAGCGCCTCCTGGAAGATGGCCGCCTGCTCCTCGGAGGCGGATTGGGCGGTCTGCGCCTTGGCGTTGTCGGGCAGCACCTGGTCGATGCGTTGAGTAAGGGCGGCGATGTCGGCGTCCGGTGCCGCTTGTATGAAGGCCCCGGTCACCTTGCCCTCCTGGCCGAGCACCGCCTGGGCGGTGAGCAGGTCGAACAGGGCGAAGGTGGCACCACCAAGGTTGTCGGCCTGACCGAACCCGACCACCCCCACCAACTGGTAGTCGGCGACCGGCAGCGCCTGGCTGACGATGGCGACGGTGTCTCCCACCTGGTAGCCCCCGGTATCGGCCGAGGCGGCGTCGATGACGACCTCGCCGTCCGATGCGGGCGCCCGCCCCTGGCGCAGCACGAACCCGCCGGCCGTGCCGACCTCCTCGGGGAGGAAGCCGGACAGCTGGGGTGGGCCGCCACCACCGATGGGCTCCCCATCCGGATCGAGAATCTGGGTGCCGAATCCGTCGATCCCGGGCACCACCGACTCCACCCCGTCGACGGCGGCGATGTCATCGAGCATGCTCTCGTCGAAGTAGATCCCGGTGCCGCCGAAGGTGAAGTCGCTGTCGCCGGAGACGACGATGTCGAGCCCGCTGAAGGCGTCGTCCATGATCGTGGAAAAGGCGCGGTCGGTGGTGTCGGTGTACACGAAGGTGCCGGCGACGAAGGCCACCCCGAGGATGATCGAGATGGCGGTGAGGATCAGCCGGGTCTTGTGGGCCAGCAGGCTCTTCAGGGCCGCCTTGAGCATCAGCCGCCGATGCCCTTCATCCGGTCGAGCACCTTGTCGGCGGTGGGCTGGGTCATGTGATCCACCACCTTGCCGTCGTCGAGGAACACGATGCGGTCGGCGTAGCTGGCGGCGTTGGGGTCGTGGGTGACCATGAGGATGGTCTGCCCGAATTCGTCGACGGCGCGGCGCAGGAACCCGAGCAGCTCGTTGCCGGACGCCGAGTCCAGGTTGCCGCTGGGCTCGTCGGCGAAGACGATGGCCGGCCTGGACACCAGCGCCCGGGCCGCCGCCACCCGCTGCTGCTGGCCACCGGACAGCTCGCTGGGGCGATGTGCCAGCCGGTCGCGCAGACCGATGGTGTCCACCACGGTGTCGAACCACTGCGGCTCGGCGCGGCGCCCGGCGATCGACAGCGGCAGGATGATGTTCTCTTCCGCCGACAGGGTGGGCACCAGGTTGAACGCCTGGAAGATGAAGCCCACCTTCTCCCGCCGCAGATGGGTCAGCTCCCGGTCGTTGAGCGACCCCAGCTCCACCCCGCCGATGGCCACGGTGCCCGAGGTGAGATCGTCGAGACCGGCAACGCAGTGCAGCAGCGTGGACTTGCCCGACCCCGATGGACCCATGATGGCGGTGAACTCGCCAAACTTGAACGTCTCGGTGATCCCGTCGAGGGCGACCACCTGGGCCTGACCGGAGCCGTACACCTTGACACCGTTGTCGATGCGGGCGGCGTAGAGATCGACGGCGGGGGCGGCAGCGGTCATCGGGGAGGACCTCTCGGAAAAGGGGGATGGGCACCCTACCAGTGGCCCCGCTCCCTGCCGGCGGACGCTGCGGGGCGCCGACAGCCGGTTGGGTAGCCTGCGGTGATGACCGTTCGCCACCGGGCCAAGACCCCGACCGCCAGGGTGGGGGTGCGTCGCCACGGCCCCACGGAGGTGTCCTCGGGTCGCCAGGAGGTGGTGGTCGAGGAGCCGATGGAGATCCGGGTGGGTGCCGTCGGCGCCGCCGACGCGGACCTGGTGGCGCTGGCGGTGACCATGCGCACCCCGGGCAACGACTTCGAGCTGGCCACCGGCTTCGTGATATCGGAGGGGATCGCCTCGACGCCGGCAACGGTGCGGGCGGTTGCCTATTGCGGGCTCCCCGACGCCGAGCAGGAGTACAACGTGGTGACGGTGCGGCTCGCCGAGACCGTCGATGTCGACCGCCACCGACGCCATGGCTATACCACCTCCAGTTGCGGGGTGTGCGGCAAGGGCTCCATCGACGCCGTCGAGGTGGTGTGCCCGCAGCGGCCGGTGGGCGAGCCGGTTCCCGCCACCGTGGTCGCCACCCTCACCGACCGCCTCGGCGAGCGGCAGCGGTGGTTCGCCTCCACCGGCGGGCTCCACGCCGCCGGTCTCTTCGACCACACCGGCGAGGCGATGGTGGTGCGCGAGGACGTGGGGCGCCACAACGCCGTCGACAAGGTCATCGGGTGGGCCGCCATGGCAGGGGGTCTCCCCGCCGACCATCGGGTGCTGGTGGTGTCGGGCCGGGCCAGTTTCGAGATCGTGCAGAAGGCGGCGGTGGCCGGCATCGCCACCGTGGTGGCGGTGTCCGCCCCGTCCTCGCTTGCCATCGCCGCCGCCACCCGGCTGGGGGTGACCCTGGTCGGGTTCGCCAGGGGGGACCGCTTCACGTCCTATACCGGAACCGTGGGCTGACCAACAACCGATGACGTCCGCCGGCGTCGAGGCGCCCGCAACCAAGCGGGGCCGGCCATGGTCAGGGGCTGCGGGTGGCGGCGAGCCGGATGCGAGGACCGAGGGCGGCGGCGAGCACGTCGGCCAGAGCGTTGGCCACGATGACGAACAGCATCACGATGGTCACCAGGCCAACGAGCAGAGTTCGATCGCGGTCGGCGATCGCCTCGAACAGCGTCCCGCCCAAGCCGGGCACGCCGAACACTCCCTCGACGATGAGCAGGCCAAGGAAGAGCTCGCCGGTGCTGGCGGCGAGGAAGGTGACCACCGGGGTGAGCGAGGCGCGCAGGGCGTGTACGCCGACCACCCGTAGCGCCGACAGCCCGCGCCCGCGGGCGGCCCGGATGAACGGCTCCGCCAGCATCTCCAGGATCTCCGTCCGGGTGAGCAGTATCACGTAACCGGTCGACAGGGCGGCCAGCGCCAAGGTGGGCAACACGAACCCCGTCCACTGGGAGACACCGACGTATGGCAGCAGGCCCAGCTCGGTGCTGAACAGGTGGCGCAGGGTGTAGGCGGCCACCAGGGCCGGCGTCGACACCAGCAGCAGGGCGACGACATAAACCGTCCGGCCCAGGCGCGCCCCGCGTCGCCAGGCGGCGACAAGGCCGGCGGTGACCCCCACGATCAGCTGGATGGCGACCGCCCCCAATAGGATCCTGGCACTGACCGGCAGCGACGCCCTCACCACGCCGAGCACCTCGGGGCCGACCCGGCTGGTGCCGAAGGCGTTGCGCGGGTAGCTGTTGCCGAAGTCGAGGCGGGCCACGTCCGCCACGTAGAGCGTGTACTGCTGCCAGAGTGGCTCGTCCAGATGGAACTGGTCACGGATGGCCTGGTATGTCTCGGGCGGCGGGGCGCGGAAGCCGAAGAGCGCTCGTACCGGGTCACCGGGCAGTTGGGTGACGGCGACGAACACCAGGGTGACGGCGCACAGCAGGCTGGCCAGCATCTGCAGCGAACGCGACACCACGAACCGCCCCATCGCCTCCTCGATCCCTTCCCGTCGTCGCCCGATACGCTGCCCTACATGCACCGCGTCGCCGCAACGCTGGCAGCTTGGAGGCTGCGGTACCACCGTAATCCCTCGTCGTGGCTGGCGGCGGCGCTGCTGGCGGTGCTGGCGCTGATGGCCATCGCACCGCAGGTTGTCAGCGGCGCCGACCCCCGCGACTGTCTGCTGGCCCGCTCGCTGGAGCCTCCCAGCGCCGCCCATCCGTTCGGCTTCGACGTGCAGGGCTGCGACTACCTGGCGATCACGATGCACGGCACCCGGACATCGCTGTCGATCGCCGCCATCGTCGTGTCGTCGGCATTCGCCATCGCCGTCGTGCTCGGGTCGCTGGCCGGGTTCGTCGGAGGGTGGGTGGACGTCGTCGTGTCCCGGGTCAGCGACGTGTGGTCGGGAATCCCGCTGATCCTGGGCGGTGTGGTGCTGTTGAGCACCACCTCCACACGGGGGGTCTTCCAGGTGGCTGCGGTGCTGGCCCTGTTCGGCTGGCCACCGATGGTGCGGGTCATGCGGGCCAGCGTGATGAGCACCAAGGAGCTGGAGTACGTCCAGGCGGCGCGCACCGTCGGCATGGACGGTTGGCGGCTGCTGCGCCGGCACATCCTGCCCAATTCGCTGCGGCCGGTGATGACCGTGGCCAGCGCATACGCCGGTGCGGTGATTGCCATCGAGGCCACGCTGACGTTCGCCGGCGTCGGCCTGCAGCTGCCGGCCATGTCGTGGGGGCTCCAGCTCTTGGAAGCCCAGAACCGCTTGCAGCAAGCGCCCCACCTGCTGGTGTTCCCTGCCATCTTCCTGGTGGTGACCGTGCTGGCATTCATTCTCCTCGGTGAGGCGCTGCGCCGGTCGTCCTCGCTCGCTGAGCAGGGGCGGCGGGGTGGTGCCTGATGTTGGCCTCCATCGATCGGCACAAATCGGTGGCACGGGCCCCTACCGGCGCACTAGCGTGAGTTCACCCAGTGAAAGCGAGGTTCCCGGTGGCCGAGGTGACTTTTGAGCACGTCGAGAAGGCGTACCCCAACGGCTACAAGGCGGTAAGCGACCTCAACCTGAAGATCGAGGAGGGCGAGTTCCTTGTCATGGTGGGCCCTTCCGGCTGCGGCAAGTCCACCACGCTGCGGATGGTCGCCGGCCTCGAGGAGATCAGCTCCGGTGCGCTCAGCATCGGCGGCCGGGTGGTCAACGACGTCGCCCCCAAGGACAGGGACATCGCCATGGTGTTCCAGAACTATGCCCTGTACCCGCACATGACGGTTGCCGACAACATCGGATTCGCCTTGAAGCTGGCGAAGACGCCCAAGGCCGAGCTCAAGGCCAAGGTCGACCAGGCCGCCAAGATGCTCGAGCTCAACGAGATCCTGGACCGCAAGCCGGCGCAGCTGTCCGGTGGCCAGCGGCAGCGGGTAGCCATGGGTCGAGCCATCGTCCGCAGCCCCCAGGTGTTCCTGCTCGACGAGCCGCTGTCCATCCTCGACGCCAAGCTGCGGGTACAGATGCGGGCCCAGATCACCTCGCTGCAACGCGATGTCGGGGTCACCACCTTCTACGTCACCCACGACCAGGTGGAGGCGATGACCATGGCCGATCGGGTGGCGGTCATCAACCGGGGCATCCTGCAGCAGGTCGACCCTCCCCAGGCGCTCTTCGACCACCCCGACAACCTGTTCGTGGCGGCCTTCATCGGCTCGCCGTCGATGAACCTGATGGATGCCAGGATGGAGGAGGTCGACGGCCGGGTGGTGATGCACCTGGGCAGCCAGACCGTGGCCGTCCCCGACGAGGTGTTCACCCAGCGCCCGGCGCTGCGCAAATACGTGGGCCGCAACGTCACCGTCGGTATCCGGCCCCAGGACATCGACGATGCCGCCCTGGAGACCCAGCACCCGCAGGACCAGCGGCTGCGTTCCACGGCGCTCACCGTGGAGGCGCTCGGCTTCGAGAAGATCGTCTACTTCGACATCGACGCCACCCCGGTGTTCTCGTCCGATGCCCTCGATATGGAGGAGGGGGCCGAAGAGGTCATGTCGGCGCAGAACACCAGGGTCGCCGCCCGCTTCGACGCCGTCAGCGGCGTCAAGGTTGGCGACGACATCGAGGTAGCGGTCACCGTGGCCAACAGCCACTTCTTCGACCCGGAGAGCGGTCTGGCGATCCGCGACTGAGTGTTTCGGCTCGGAAACAGGTTTCCGAGCCGCGCTGCGCCTCGCCTTGCGGGCTCGGCTCCGAGCCTTGACAAGCGGCCTTCGGCCGCCGTCCTTTCTCGGGCGGCCCGGCACAGCCGCACCGCCCGAACCGAGGGGGCCGGGACAAAGCCCGCCCCCTCGGGCACCCCCACACCGCAGCAAGGATACGCATGCACTTTCTGAAGCGGACCATACGGCGACCGGGAAACCTGGCGATGGCGTCAACCGAGACAGCACCTGAGGCTCTGCACCTGCCCAGGGGCGGGTCGGTCTGGGTAGTCCTCGGCGGCGTGCTGCTGGTGGCCATGACGGTGTCGGCCATGCTGGGCAGCTTTGTCATCGCCCCCGACGAGGTCATCGCCTCGGTGCTGCGCCGGGTAGGCATCGTCGGTGGGGAGCCGGTCCTGGCGGACGCCGTGCTGTGGGGGATTCGCCTGCCCCGCATCGTGCTCGGCGCCGTGGCCGGGGCCGGTCTTGCCGCCGCCGGTGCGGTCCTGCAAGGAGTGTTCCGCAACGGGCTGGCCGACCCGCACCTGCTCGGTATCGGTCCCGGAGCCGCCCTGTTCGCCGCCGCCGGTGCCGCCACCGCCGGCGGGTCGGCGGCGTTGGTTGCCGGCACCGTGGGCGGCACCGCCACCGGCCTGTTGCTGCTGCGGCTGGGTCGGCGCACCACCGGAGCCGACCCCACCCGGCTGGTCCTGATCGGTGTCGCCCTGGGAGCGACGCTGGTGGCCTGCACCGGGTTCGTCGTGTTTGGTGCCGACAGCACCAGGGTTCCCCCGGTCGAGTTCTGGCTGCTGGGAAGTGTCGCCGGGTCGACCTGGGGAGTGACTGTGGTGGCGGCACTGGTCGTCGTTGCCGGCATCGTGGGGCTGGTGAGAGGCTCTGCGGTGCTCGACCTGCTGCTGCTCGGCTCGACCGAGGCGCGCCACCTCGGACTGGATGTCGCCGTCGCCATGCGCTTGATCCTGGCGACGGTGGGGGCGATGGTGGGTGTCGCCGTCGGTGCCGTCGGAGTCATCTCGTTCGTCGGTCTGGTTGGCCCCCATTCGGTGAGGCGACTCACCGGGGTCGGTCGCCGCCAGCTGATCCCGGCAACGGCCGTAGCCGGAGCGATCTTCGTCGTCGTCGCCGACTTGGTTGCACGGACGGTCATCGCCCCTGCCGAGCTGCCGGTAGGGCTGATCACCGCTCTGGTTGGTGGGCCATTGCTGTTGGCCTTGCTCGTCAGGCGGGGAGGGCTGCGGTCGTGACCCTGCTGCGCGCCGCGGCGGTGACCTACCGCACCGGGGATGCCGTGCTGGTGTCGGCGGTCGACCTGGACGTCACCGCGGGCGAGCTGGTAGCCGTCATCGGGCCCAGCGGGGCCGGCAAGTCGACGCTGCTGGCGCTG
>JACDBE010000352.1 GCA_013695075.1 Acidimicrobiia bacterium | reverse complement strand
GTGATCACCGATCTGCGGTCCCTGGTGGAGGAGGTGTCGCGGTACGTCGATCCCGACGACGGTTCCGAGCCCGACCAGCGGTGGACGGGCCGGGTGCAGGCGGGCACCGTGTCCGCCTTCTCCCGGCGCCTGCACGCCGCCGTACACCGGGTGGGGCACCTGGTGCGCGCCGGCGAGAGCCGCCGCATAGACCGGACCGCGGCGCAGGTCACCGTGGTCGGTATCCAGTCGCTGCACGACCTGGGGCAGCGGTTCGTGGTGGGGGCTCTGCTCGCCGAGACCTTCGGCGAAAAGGAGACATCGGGGCAGCGGCTCCCGCTGTCGGTGGTGGTGCTCGACGAGCTCAACAAGTACGCCCCCCGCGAGGGCACCACCGCCCTCAAGGACATGCTCATCGACATCGCCTCGCGGGGACGGTCGTTGGGGGTGCTGCTGGTCGGGGCCCAGCAGAGCGCCTCGCGGGTAGCTCCCGAGGTCATGGAGAACGCTTCGATCAGGGTGGCGGGCCGGCTCGACGCCGCCGAGGCGGAGCGGGCCGAGTACGGCTGGATGCTGCCCTCCACACGGGCCCGGGCCCGGCTGCTGAAACCGGGGACGATGGTGCTCAGCCAGCCCGCCATCCCGGTGCCGCTGGTGGTGGAGTTCCCCTTCCCGCCGTGGGCGACCCGCAAGGAGGAGGTAGACGAGGCCGGCGAGGACGCGTTCGCCGGGTTGTGAGAGTCCTGCACACCTCCGACTGGCACGTCGGCAAGCGCATCGGCCGCTACGACCGGTCCGACGACCACCGCGCCGTCATCGACGAGGTGGTGACCGTCGCCCAGGAACACGACGTCGACCTGGTGCTGCACTCCGGCGACCTGTTCGATCGCCCGCTGCCGCCGGTGGACGCGCTCGACATCGCCCTCGACGGGCTGCTGCGGCTCGCTGGTGACGGGCGGCGCCCGGTGGTGGTCGTCGCCGGCAACCACGACTCGCCAGGGTTCTTCGAGGCGCTGGCACCATTCCTGCGGGGTGCCGGCATCCACCTGGTCGGCGAGATCCGCAGACCCGACGAGGGGGGCGTGCTCGACTTGGCCACGAGCGCGGGTCGGGCGGTGGTCAGCTGTCTTCCCTTCCTGCGCGAGGGGCGGGCTTTTGATGCCTGGGCGCCGGTCGAGGAGCACTACAAGGCGTACGCCGACCGGCTGCGGCGCATCAGCGAGGCCTATACCACTCACGCCGCCACTATCGCCGGCGGCGACGGCGTCACCTTTATGGTGGCGCACTTCCTGGTCGGCGGCGTCAAGGTCCACGGCCACGGGGCACCCCGCGGCGAGCGGGAGCTGCACATGGGTGAGGCCTACACCGCCACCGCCGAGGCCATACCGCCCGGAGCCCAGTACGTCGCCATGGGACATATCCACGCCCCCCAACAGGTACCCGGTGCCAGGGTCCCCGCCGAGTACGCCGGGTCGCTGCTCGAGCTGGACTTCGGCGAGGCGGGGGAGCAGAAACGAGTGGTGGTCGTCGGGGTGGAACCGGGGTTGCCGGCGCAGGTGCGTTCGGTGCCGCTCACCGCCGGACGCCGGTTGGTGCGGGCCAGGGGCGAGTGGGCGGACCTGCTGGCCCGCGACGATCTGCGTGAGGCCTACCTCGACCTCATAGTGGAGACCGCAGGTCCCGACCCCGGGCTGGCCCCGCGGGCCCACGCCGAGTTCGAGCATGTGGTCAAGGTGCGAGCCGACTATCCCCGGGTCGAAGGGGAACGCCCCGATCCCGGCTCGCGCACGCTCGACGCCCTGTACGCCGCCTACCGCACCGAGATCGATGGGGTGGCTCCTCCCGGCGACCTCATGGTCGCCTTCCGAGCGGTGATGGAGGAGGCGGGGCATGCGCCCGCTTGAACTGAGGCTGCGCAACTTCCGCTCCTACTTCGGGCCGGAAGCGGTGTTCGACCTGCGGGACCGAGGGCTACTCGGGGTGGTGGGACCTATCGGCAGCGGCAAGTCGTCGTTGCTCGACGCAGTGGCGTTCGCCCTGTACGGCAGGACCCCGGCCGGAGGTGAGGCCACCACCGCCCTCATCCACCAGCGTGCCGACAACGGGGCGGTCCAGCTCCGCTTCGAGGTCGACGGGGAGATCTGGGAGGTGGTTCGCTCGCTGCGACGCAAGGGACAGAGCCAGCACGCCCTCTACCGCTATCCCGAGGACCGCCCCGGCGTCGACCCGGTGGAGAAGATCACCCAGGATCGCCCGGTCAACGACAGGATCAGGGACCTGCTGGGGCTCGACTTCGACGCCTTCGGGCGCTCCGTGCTGCTCGCCCAGGGTCGGTTCGCCGAGTTCCTCACCGCCGGGGCGGCGGCCCGCGACCGGGTGCTCAAGGGGGTGTTCGGGCACGACCGCATCGACCAGATGAAGCAGCAGGCCCGCGACCGGTCCCAAGCCCTGGCGGCCGAACTGGCCGGGGTCGAGGGCCGGCTGCACCACATCGATCGCCTCCAGGAGCGCCTCGCCGCCAAGGCGGCAGACCTCGAGCAGCTGGAGCAGCGACTCGAGCTGCTCACCAAGGCTGAACCGCGGGTCGC
>JACDBE010000338.1 GCA_013695075.1 Acidimicrobiia bacterium | reverse complement strand
TAAACGTTCGATCCGGTCCCGTGGAGCAGGTACCCGTGGAAGATCAGGATCCGCAAGGTCGGCAGAACCTAGCCGCGGCCCTGTTCACCCGGCGATACGACAGCACCACCGTGAATCGGTCCCCGGGTGACACCGACGGGTCGACGATGGGCCGTGACGGCTGGTCGGGGTGAACAGCCAGACGTCGAACAGCTCGTCGAGGTCCTGGCCCGAGATGTCCTCGGCCATGGCGATGAGCTGGTCGGTGGTCACGTTGTCGCCCCGGTAGGTGGTGGCCCAACGGCGGAGGAGGGGGAAGAAGGCATCGCCGATCGTCAGCCGCAGCACGTGCGGCGTCGTGGCACCACGGTCGTACACCGCCCCGGCGAACAGGTTGTTGGGCCCGGGATCACCGATGATAAGGTCCCAGAACGAGCTGCGGGCGGGGATGGTCATGAGGCATCGAAGATCTGCTGGGCGGTGCCCAGACCCTCGGCCTCCGACCAACCATTCGGCGTAGTGGCGAAGCCCTCGCTGAGCCAGATGTGCTGCCACGCCGCCACCGCCAGGCTGTCCGGGCCGAGCGGCGGTCTGCCCCTGATCGCTTCGTGGCCACACCTGGGGCACCCGGTAAACTCGCCGCCGGCTGGTCAGCGCAGGGGGATGGGCGCGATGCAGCTCACGAGGCGAGCACTATGACGAGGCAAGATCCGGCCGGTAGGCGCCGCCTGCGGTGGTGCTCAGTGGGGCGGGTTGGCCGGGACCGAGTCGGGTTCGGAGCCGACGGTGAGACGGATGCGCGCCACGTGCTTCACGTTCCAGCACAGAGTCTTGCCGTCGGGGACCAGCAGCCGGAAGGGGCCGCCGCGACTGACGTCGAGGGGACCGTCCTCGTCGCCATGGACAATGACGCCGTCGGCGACCACCACATCGATGGGGATGGACGCCCGGTAGTCGGTGGAGGCGGTCTCGAAGCTGGCGTGGGTGGCCGGGCCGACATCGTCGAGCAAGCGCGACACCGGCACCGAGTTGCCGTCGGACAGGAAGGCCAGCTGGGCCCGGGACCAACGACGCTCGCCACCCGAACCGACCACCGTCAGCTGCGCTGTTGCCATGGGCTACAACCGTAGTCGGCAGGGGATCCCATCTCGGCCGGTATCCTCGCGGTCTCATGAAGAACGGCACCAGCCAGGCGATTCTCGTCACTGATCTGTTCCGCGGCGACGGTCCGCACCACCGCATCGCCGACGCCTATGTCGCCATGCGGTGCTCGCGATGTGCGACACCGGTGAGCGACGATGCGCATCTGTCCACCGGCGGCTTCCTGTGCCCGCGGTGCGCCGACCTCGTCGTGTGACCGCCGTCAGCCCAGTAGATGGGCGGGGACCGTCTCCTCGACCAGTGCCCGCAACGGGGCGTGGATGGCCGGGTTGGCGGCGACGACGTGGGGCAGGTACGGGTGCAGCGGAACTCCCCACGGGTCGGTGGCCACCCCACCGGATTCGGTGACGATGAGCAGCCCGGCGGCGATGTCCCACGGTTTGACCTGGTATTCGTAGTAGCCGTCGAACCGTCCCGCCGCTGTCCAGCACAGATCGAGGGCGGCCGATCCGAACCGTCGCAGCCCGGTGACCTGCGCCAGCACTGCCCCCAGCGTCGGCAGGTAGGCGGCGGCATACCGGTCGTGGTCGTAGGGGAACCCGGTGGCGATCACCGCTCCGGCGAGGGCGGCGGTCGCCGACACCGAGATCTGCCCCCCGTCGAGGGTGGCCCCGCCTCCGGCAACGGCGGCGAACAACTCATCGCGCACGACGTCGAGCACCACGCCGACCAGCACCCGCTCCCCTTCGCACAGCGCCACCGACACCGACACCTGGTCGATGTGGTGGACGAAGTTGACGGTGCCGTCGAGGGGGTCGATCAACCACCGTCGACCCGTCCCGTGGGTGTCGGTGCCCTCCTCACCGAGCACCCCGTCGTCGGGCCGCAGCTCGGTGAGCACCGCCAGGATCGCCGCTTCGGCGGCGCGGTCCACCTCGGT
>JACDBE010000326.1 GCA_013695075.1 Acidimicrobiia bacterium | reverse complement strand
GGGTCTTGATGATCCGGGTATCCAGCTGGTCGATGAGGCCACCGAGGCGCCCCTCACGGACCGGGAGGTCAGCCATCCCACCGCTCCCCGGGGTCCCGCCGCACCTGCCTTCGCTGCCAGGGCCGGGGAGCGACCCGAACCATTCTGCCACCAGCCAAGTATCCCACACCCCAGGAACCCACCATCGCCGTGCCGGCCCGCCGCTTTGGGTTGCTGCTGCGTTGTGCTGCCGGGGCGTCAGGTGCGGGGTGGCTTGCCCAAGATGGCGTCGATGTCGCCGAGACGCTTGCCCAGCTCGGCCTCGTCGCCATGAGTCCCCGGCCGGTAGACGATGGCGCCCTCGGCCCCGGCGGGAAGGTAGCGCTGCCGCATCACCCCGGCCGAGTCGTCGTGAGGGTACTTGTAACCGACGCCATGACCCAAGGCGCGCTCGCCGGCGGTGGCGGCACTACGTAGATGGTCGGGGACCTGCGCCGCCGGGGTCCGTTCCACCGCCTCCTTGGCGGCACCGATAGCGGTGGCGATGCTGTTGGACTTGGGGGCCAGCGCCAGGTAGAGGGCGGCGTGCGACAGGGCATACGAGGCTTCCGGCAGCCCCACCACCCGCAGGGCGTCGAAGGCGGCCACGGCGACCCCTAGCGCCCTGCTGTCAGCCAGCCCCACATCCTCCGAGGCGAGGATGATCATCCGCCTGGCGATGAACTCCGGGTCCTCGCCGGCTTCGAGCATGGTGTGCAGCCAGTACATGGCCGCATCGGGATCGGAACCGCGCAGCGACTTGATGAACGCCGAGATCACGTCGTAGTGGCGGTCACCTCCCTTGTCGTAGCGGATGATGCGACGCTGCAACGCTTCCTCCACCTCGGCCTGGGTCACCGCCCCGTTGCGCCCGGTGGCGATGCGGGCGGCCACCTCCAGGGCGTTGAGCGCCAGCCGGGCGTCGCCGCCCACCCGCTCGGCAAGCTCGGCGAGCACGGCGTCATCCACCGGCGGCGAACCGCCCAGCCCCCGCCCCGGTTCGTCGGCGGCGCGGCGCAGCAGCTTCGCCACCGCCTCGGGGGTCAGCGGATGGGTGCGGAACAGGGTGCTGCGGCTGACCAGCGGCGAGTTCACCTCGAAGAACGGGTTCTCGGTGGTAGCGCCTACCAGCACCACGATGCCGTCCTCGACCCCGGGAAGCAGAGCGTCCTGCTGGGCCTTGTTGAAGCGGTGGATCTCGTCGATGAACAGTACGGTGCGGCCCCTGGTCTCCTCCAGCCGCCGTCCCGCCTCCTCGAGCACCGCCCGCACGTCACGCACCCCCGCCGAGGTTGCCGACAGCGGCTCGAACCGGGCGGACGAGGCCGAGGCCACCAACCGGGCCAAAGTCGTCTTGCCGGTGCCTGGCGGACCCCACAGGATCATCGACACCGGGCCGGTCTCCACGATGGAGCGGAAGGCGGTGCCCGGTGCCGTCAGGTGCTCCTGGCCGACCACCTCGTCCAGGGTTGCCGGCCGCATCCGGGCGGCCAGCGGCGCCGCCGTGGCCCGGGCGGCGGCCCGGTCGGCGGCGAACAGGTCGATCTCGGGGCGCACCTGGGCATCGTAGGGCCGGGTAACTTGACCGCCCATCGCCCGCCCCCCGGAGTGCCCATGACTTTGACCGACAAGGCCGCCGCCTTCCTGGAGATGCACCGGCCGGGCTCGCCGGTGGTACTGCCCACGGTGTGGGACGCCTGGTCCGCCAAGCTGGCGGTCGACATCGGCTTCACCGCCCTCACCATCGGCAGCCACCCGGTGGCGGAAGCGCTGGGGGCGTCGGACAACGAGGGGCTCACCCTTGACCGGATGTTGGCCCAGGTGGCAGTGATCACCGCCGCCGTCGACGTCCCGGTGTCGGCCGACCTGGAGTCCGGGTACGGCGAGACCGCGGCGCGTATCGCCACCGGTCTCCTCGACGCTGGTGCCGTCGGGCTCAACCTGGAGGACTCGGTTCACGGTGAAGGCGGCCGGTTGCGGTCCCAGGAGGAGCATGCCGACTTCATCGCCGCGGTGCGCGCCGCGGCGGACGCCGCCGGTGTGCATGCGGTCATCAACGCCCGCACCGACGTGCTGGTGCGACCGGACATCCCCGACGACGACCGCTACCAACTGGCCATCGCCCGCCTCCGAGCGTGCGCCGCTGCCGGGGCCGACGTCCTGTACCCGGTGGGTCTCCCCGGGCCGGAAAACCTGCGCCTTCTCGCCGATTCGCTGCCGCTGCCCATCAACGCCGTGGCTCGTCCATACAGAGAGAAGCTGGCCGACCTGGCCGCCGCCGGAGTGGGTCGGATCAGCTTCGGCCCGTTCTGGCAGCGCCGCCTGGGCCAGTTGAGCGGCGAGCTACTCGCCGGCTGGCTCTGAGCTGCCGACCATGGATCTAATGGAGATCCCCAGCTCGTCGAGCTGACCGGGATCAACCGGTGACGGCGACCCGGTTAGCGGATCGGCCCCGGTCTGGGTCTTGGGGAACGGCATCACCTGGCGAATGTTGGGCTCGTCCTGGAGCACGGATACCAGCCGGTCGATGCCGATGGCGAACCCGGCGTGCGGCGGGGTCCCGTAGCGGAGCGCTTCCAGGAACCAGCCGAAACGGCGTTGCGCCGTCTCGGCGTCGATGCCGAGTACCTCGAACACCGCCGCCTGTACCTGCGGGTCATGGATCCTGACGCTCCCCGACCCCAGCTCCACCCCGTTGAGCACCAGGTCGTACGCCTGAGCCAGGGCGGTTTCGGGGGTGTCTCGCATCGCCTCCACCGACACCGGGGCGCTGAAGGGGTGGTGGGCGGGAACCAGCGATCCATCCTCCTCCACCTCGAACACCGGGAAGTCGGTGACGAACAGCGGGCACAGGTCGTCGTGGCCCTCGGGCCGTCCGTGGTCCAGCCGCAGCTGACCCAGCACCGTCGCCACCACCCGAGGCCGATCCGCCACCAGCAGCAGGTGGTCGCCGGGGGTGGCGCGAAGGGCCGTCGCCAGCGCCACGAGCTCGGTCTCGTCGAGGAACTTGGCCACCGGGGAGCGCAGCGAGCCGTCAGGCTCCACCACCATCCACACCAGACCCTTGGCACCCAACACCTTGGCCCGCTCCACCTGGGCGTCGAGCCCGGACCGGCTCAGCCCCAGCGCCCCGGCGTTGATGCCGCCCACCGAGCCGCCGTCGTCGAGCACGCCGGCGAAGGCGGTGAACCCGGTGGCGGCGAGCACCGTATCGAGGTTGACCAGCTCCATGGCGAACCTGACGTCGGGTTTGTCGGTGCCGTAACGGGCCATCGCCTCGGCGTAACTGAGACGGCGGAAGGGGGTCTCCAACTGGACTCCCCGCACTTCGCCCACCACAGCCACCATGACCTGCTCCAGGACGGCGAGCACGTCCTCCTGGCCCCAGAAGGCGCCCTCGAAGTCGAGCTGGGTGAACTCGATCTGGCGGTCGGCGCGGAAGTCCTCGTCGCGGTAGCAACGGGCCACCTGGTAGTACCGCTCCACCCCGGCGATCATGAGCAACTGCTTGAACAGCTGGGGCGACTGGGGCAGGGCGTAGAACTCGCCTGGGCTGAGCCGGCTGGGCACCAGGAAGTCGCGGGCACCCTCCGGGGTAGATGCGATCAAGGTGGGGGTCTCCACCTCCAGGAACCCCAGCTGGTCCATGGTGCGTCGCATGGTGGCCACCACCTTGGAGCGGTTCACTAGGTTGGCCTGCATCCGGGGACGGCGCAGGTCGAGATAACGGTGTTGCAGCCGTTTGCCCTCGTCGATCTCGGTGCGCTCGTCGAGCGGGAAGGGCAACGCCGCCGCCGCGCTCAACACCTCGATGGCCTCGGCCAC
>JACDBE010000312.1 GCA_013695075.1 Acidimicrobiia bacterium | reverse complement strand
GGGTTGGTGACGTCGCAGGCCAGCGTCCAGCGCGCCCGGCGGGCGGCGTCCATCAGCCCGCCGAGGTCAACCCGGTCAAGGTCGACCAGGGTGCCGCCGCCGGGAGCCAACTCGGCGCCGGCGGCGTCGAGCAGGCGGACACCGAGCGCACGGAGGATTCCGGCGCCGCCGTCGGTGCTGGCGGATCCGCCCAGGCACACCACCAGCTTCTCGGCGCCGTGCTCGAGCGCATGGCGGAGCAGCAGCCCGGTTCCCCACGAATCGGCGGCGACGGGGTCGGGGGCGTCGCCGACCAGGGGAAGCCCACCAGCAGCGGCGAACTCGACCACCGCCGTGCCGCCGCTACCACCCACGCCAGCCGCATTCACCCGGCCGTACGTCGCCTCCATGGGTCGTCCCAGCGGGTCGACGGTGGCCACCGCAACCGACTCACCGCCCCACACCTCCAACAGGATCGCCAGGGCGCCCTCACCGCCGTCGGCCATGGGACGTTCGATGACCTCGGCGAAGGGATCGGCGCGACGCACCCCGGCGGCGATAGCGGCGGCGACGGCGGCGGCGCTCAGGCTCCCCTTGAGCGAGTCCGGGGCGACCAGCACCCGGATCATCGCCCGACCGCTACCCCTCCGCCAGCGGCGAGCTCGACGGAGGCCACGCCGGCTGCCGCCGACTCCCGGCGGCGCGGTGACACCGGCCGCAGCACCCAGCACGTCGCCACCGTCTGCTCCCACGCCCGCAGCAGCGTGAGCACCCGTGGGCTGGCGGTGAGGGCGACGTGGGTCTCGGCCAGCTCCCGCAGCGTGTCGCCGTCGGCAGCGTCGAGCCGGTGGGCCGGAGCAGCGGAGTCGGCCAGGAACCCCCGTGCGGTGTGCTCCGGGTCCCACACGAACAGGGTGCCCCCGGTCATGCCGGCGCCGGTGTTGCGCCCGATAGGTCCCAGCAGGGCGACCACTCCCCCGGTCATGTACTCGCAGGCATGATCGGCGGCGGACTCGACCACCGCCGTCGCCCCCGAGTTACGCACCGCGAACCGCTGGCCGACACCTCCAGCGATGAACAGCCGACCCCCGGTGGCCCCGTACAGGCAGGCGTTGCCGGCGCCGTGGGGGATGGCGGTGCGGTCGGACACCTCCGGGACCACCACCACTGTGCCCCCGGCCATCCCCTTGGCGACGTAGTCGTTGGCGGTGCCCGCCAACCGCAGCGACACCCCGGGTACCAAAAAGGCGCCCAGGCTCTGCCCGGCGGTGCCCGACAGCCTGACGTCGAGGGTGCCAGGAGGCTCGGCATCACCCACCATCGCCGCCACTTCGCCCGCCAACCTGGTCCCCACCGCCCGATCGGTGTTCGCGACGGGGTATGCGACCTGGACGTGTCCCTTGACGGCGGCGATACGCCCCCCGTCGACGGCGAGCTGATCGCCCACCGGCGACCGGGCAACCGTGCGGAAGGAGCGATCGGTGCGGGCCGCCCTGGCGTCGGTGAAGTCGGCACGGTCGAGCAGCGACGCGAACGAGGAAGCCACCGGATGGGAGGGGTCGACCGGGGCCAGCAGGTCGGCCCGCCCGATGACCTCGTCAAGCGAGCGAGCCCCCATGGCCGCCAGCCGGGTGCGCACGTCCTCGGCGATGTGGCGGAACAGGGTGATCACCTGCTCCACCGACCCTGAGAACTTGGCCCGGAGGTCCTCGTCCTGGGTGGCGATGCCCACCGGACAGGTGTTCTCGTGGCACTGGCGCACCATCTTGCAGCCGAGGGCCAGCAGGGGGAGGGTGCCGAACCCGTAGCGGTCGGCGCCGAGCAGCGCCGCCACCAGCACGTCCTTGCCGGTGCGCAGCCCGCCGTCGGTCTCCACGATGATGGTGTGGCGCAGACCATTGGCCACCAGGTACTGGTGGGCCTCCACCAGCCCCAGCTCCCACGGCGACCCGGCGTGCTTGATCGACACCAGCGGGGACGCTCCGGTGCCGCCGCCGTTGCCGGAGATGGTGACTACGTCCGCCAGCGCCTTGGCCACCCCCACGGCGATGGTGCCCACCCCGGGCCCCGACACCAGCTTCACCGAAACCCGGGCCAGCGGCTTGAAGACCTTGAGGTCGTGGATCAGCTCGGCCAGGTCTTCGATCGAATAGATGTCGTGATGG
>JACDBE010000301.1 GCA_013695075.1 Acidimicrobiia bacterium | reverse complement strand
GCGACCGATGACCGCCGCCCGATGCAGCACCGACTTCTGGTCCGGGGTGAGGGCGTCGATCCTGGCCTGGAGGACACCCACCAGGGTGGCCGGGACGCGCACCGTGGCGAGACGATCCTGGGCCACCTCCCATACATCAGACCCCTTCACGATGACCCCGTCCTCGATGAGCATCTTCACCAGCTCCTCGACATGGAAGGGGTTGCCTTCCGCCGCCGCCACGATGGTGTCCCGCAGATCCTCCGGCACGTCGGGGACCATCTGCAGGATTTCGGCGACGAGGCTTCGGCTGTCCCGATTGCTCAGCGGCGCCAGGTCGATGCGGTGGTGGCGCCGTTCGCCGGCCTGCCAACCGGGGCGGCGGGTGTACAGCGCCGGCCGGGCGCCGCACACCACCAGAACTCGGGATAGGTCCGGTTCGGTCACCAGGCGGGCGGCCAGATCGAGCGACGAGTCGTCCGCCCAATGGATGTCATCGAGGACGAAGATCACCGGATCGACAGCGGCTAGGCCCCGCACCCAGTCGATGAAGGCGGCGGTGCCCAGCTCGTGGGTGGCCTGCGCCTCGATGTCGGCGGGCAGTGCATCGCTGCCCAGATCGAATCCGAGCAGGTGACCGATCAGAGCGAAGGGTTTGCCGCCCGCCTCCACGTCGATCAGCTCGGCAGTGGAGTCACCGACCCCGGAGGACAGCTTGTCTCGCACTACCGACGGGGGATCGGTGTCGAGGATGTCGAAGCGGAAGGCGATGGTGTCCCGGATCAGCGAGAAGGCGTCCTGAACCGTCCCCTGCCCGGCCCTTCCCTTGATGTAGGCGATGCGATCGGGGAGCAGGTCGAGCCAGGCGGCGAACTCCTCGAAGAGGCGGGACTTGCCCATACCGGCGTCCCCCACGATGGTGACCATGCCCGGCTCGCCGTCGGCGGCATTGAGGAAGGCGTCCTCCATCCGCTTCAGCTCGGCGGCCCGGCCCACCATGTGGGTCTCGACGCCTTCGACGCCCCGGGCAGGCACTCGGAATGCCCGCGGCTTGGCCCGCTCCACCACATATGCCCGGGTCGCCGCCGCCTTGCCCTTGAGTTCGAGCGGTGGAACCTCCTGCACGTCGAACACCCCGCGCACGTGCCGGAAGGTGGAGTGGGCGATGAGGATGCCGTTGACCGGGGCCGCCGTCTGGAGGCGGGCGGCCACGTTGATGGGATCGCCCACCGCCACCCATTCCTCCTGGCGGCGGTCGCCGACGGCGCCGACGACGACCTCGCCGGTGTTGATGCCCACCCGCATCGCCAGCGGCGGTCGCTGCTCGGTGGCCAGGATCTCGTTGAGGTCGGCGAGGGAGGTCACCATGTCGAGGGCGGCGAGGATGGCCCGCTCCGGATCGTCCTCGGATGCCTGCTTCATCCCGAACACGGCCATCACCGCGTCGCCGATGAACTTCTCCACCGTCCCGCCGTGGTGCTCGATCGATGCCGTCCATAGGGCGAAGTAGCTGTCGAGGACGGCGCGCACGTCCTCGGCATCCATCTGCTCTGACATCGTGGTGAAGCCGACCAGATCGGCAAAAAGCGTGGTGACCTGCTTGCGCTCCTCCGGCATCGGCGACTCCAGGGCGGCGATGCGCTCGAGCAAGGGGCGAAGCCCGGCGTCCACCACCTCGTCGCCGAGGTTGCCCCGCTGCGCCTCGAGGGCGGCCGCCGCCGTCTTCAGCTGCGCCAGCTCACCCATGGCCGGCCGCAGTCATCCCGTGGCGGGCGGCTTCACCAACGATCCCAGCCATCACCGATCCCCCAAGGATCCCGTCGATACGGTGAACATAGCCAGCACCGGGTGAACGATGCGTTCCAGTATGGTTCCATCGCATCGAGGAGGAGCCGCATATCGGCTAACCCGCCGACGGCCGTTTCCCGACGGAGGCCCCCGGCCTATCCATCCTGCCTCGCCGCGCAGATACCTGCTGCGATCGTATGGTTACCTGCGAGACACAGGTCGTGAGCACCGGAGGTCACCTCATGGCTCACCATGAAGTCGACGCCTACCTGGCGTCGTTGGACGAACCCGTGCGCACCACCCTGGATCAGCTGCGCACCATGATCCTGGAGGAGGTGCCCGAAGCGGAGCAGGTTCTCTCGTATGGGGTGCCGGCCTTCAAGGTCCGAGGCAAGGCGGTGGCGGGGTTCGCGGCGTACAAGAACCATCTGAGCTATCTGCCGCACAGCGGTACGGCCCTCGCTGCTCTCGGTAGCGACCTCGACGGATGGGAGACCACGAAGGGAGCGCTCAAGTTCAGCGCCGGCACCCCGCTTCCAAAGCCACTCGTGTCCAAGCTCATCGCCGCTCGCCTGCGAGAAGTCGGATCGGGGTAGCAGGCAGCAGCCATGCCTTGACCGCTGCCGGCCACGGGGTGAGCACTACCCAGATCGCCGGGTGGGTGTGCTGCCGGGAGTTGCTAGAGCCGAACCAGCTCGGCTTGGCGTTGTTCGCTGGGGTCGAACTCGAATCCGATCACCGCTTGGCCGTCGAGTGCTTCGGCGAGTCGACGCAGGATATCGGTGCCGCTGCGGTGCTGGCCGCTCTCGATTCGGGAGATCACTGACTTCGTGGTGTCCATCCGCTCGGCAACCTCCTGCTGGGTCAGGCCGAGCTGCGCTCGCCGCATGATGACGACTCGGGCGATTTCCTCGAACGGACGCAGCCGATCTTGAGTCTCCCGGTACGTGGCGCTGCGGGCGCGCCGCTTGCCGATGTGCTCCACGACGCTGCTACCGATGGGGCTGTCGTTCTTGGCCATGGCGTTCACCTCGCAGACCAGGTTAGCAGTTCTGCGAACCAGGCGTTCAGGGGGCGTCGTGCCCGGCCGCTCGTGGCGGCTTCCGGGGCGTCCATCCGCTCCTTGAAGTCATCCCAGCGCTGCTGGGCGAGGTCGATGTCCGAGGCTGGGATCTTGGCGGTACGCTTGGAGAACATGTGGAGTAGCACCAGCAAACGGTCCGAGCGGCGGCACAAGACTCGGTAAAGCTGTCGCCCATAGTGGCATCGCAGCTCACGTAGTTCACCGTCGACCTGGGAGCTATGGGGGAACGGCAGGTGCGGAACCGTGTCGATGAACAAGTTCAGACGGTCGATCTGCTGGGCGAGGACAGCGTGAACCTCGTCGTCGAGATCGTCGAGGAAGGCGCGCACTGGCTCATCGCCATCGAGTGATCGGTAGTAGACGGCGTGGAACGCGGCCATGGTCGAACCGTCGGACACTCCCATCGATGTCAAGGTCGTCAGTGGCGGTTCTCGAGAGCCGGCGCTGGGTCAGCGGGTGCGGTCCACCATGTAGGGGACCATGGCGGCCAGGAAGCGGCGCGCCGGGGAGTCGGGGGCAGAGGCGAAGGCGGCCTCGAAGGTCACCGCCGCCGCGGCGGCGATGCCCCGGGCGAACTCGGTGGCGAAGGCGATGCTGCCGTGGTCGTCCATCCACTGCCGCACCGTGGCGACCTCGGCGGCGGTGCGCTCTGGCCGCTGCTTGCCGAGGAAACACGCCAGCTCTTGGCGCTCGGTCGCCGAGGCGGAGGAGAGGAGGTGGATGAGCACCAGGGTGCGCTTGCCCTCCCACAGGTCGCCGTTGGGCTCCTTGCCGTAGCCGCCACCCTCGGCGGTGAGGTTGAGCACGTCGTCGCGCAACTGGAAGGCCGCCCCCAGGTTGAACCCGAAGGCGATGAACGGTTCAAGGTCGATGGCGCCTCGCGAGCCGATCAACGCCCCCAACCGCAGCGGCAGCACGGTGGTGTACCAACAGGTCTTGCACATGATCATCTCGAGGTAGTCGTCGGGACCCACGTCGAGCCGGTTGTCGAGGCGCCAGCCCAGCTCCATGGCCTGGCCCTCGACGGTCTGCCGCCCCATGAAGGCGAACTCGCCGACGATCCGTTCCCCCAGCCGGGGATCGAGAC
>JACDBE010000288.1 GCA_013695075.1 Acidimicrobiia bacterium | reverse complement strand
AGGCAGGCAGCACCGGCCCCGTCGACCGACCCCACCGAAGCGGCCTGGGGGGCCGCATCGATGCGGTTTCCGGCGGGGAGGACGGTGAGCAGCCCGATGGCGAGAAGGACCATTCCGCTGGCGTAGGCCAGCACCGGTATCAAGCGGCGACGCCCGTTCATCGTTCGCTCATCCCAGTGCGGCCGCGCTGGCGAGCGTTGGTGGTACGGGACGGACGAGCCGTCCCCACGGCGACACGGGACAAGCGTGTTTCCTTTCCTCTGTCGCCTGCGGGGTTAGCTGACGGGCTCGGGCCGGAAGGTCGCCCTACCCGGTGAGGGACCGGGATTCGCCCCGAGGATCCAGTCGATGGGCCGGCGCACCGTGCCCATTCCGGTGGTTGGGTCCCCCGCCCCGACATCGCGTCGAGCTCGGCGGTGTATGTGGCGCGCAGCGTACACCACCGCCGGCGACCCTGTGCGCTGCAGGTGGCGGCCGGCTAGGTTTGCCGCCAGGCCACCCAGCTGATCCGACGGGGAGGACGTCGTGAAGGTTCCGCTGACCATCCGTGACCACCTGGACCACGCCGCCGCCGCCTTTCCCGACCGGGTGGGGATCATCGACGAGCCAACGCAACCGGCGCCGTCGATGGGCGAGGTCACCTACGGCCGGCTGGCCGAGCTGGCTGCCGCCCAGGCTGCCAGGCTCGACGCCCTCGGGGTGGAGTTCGGGGAGCGGGTGGCCGTCGTCTCCCCCAACGCCGGCAGGCTGCTCACCAGCTTCTTCGGGGTGGCCGCCTACGGGCGGGTGATCGTCCCCATCAACTTCAGGCTCAACGCCGACGAGGTGGGCTACATCGTCGAGCACAGTGGCGCCTCGGTGCTGCTGGTCGACCCGGAGCTGGACGACGCCCTTGGCGGGGTGACCGCTCAGCACCGCTTCGTGTTGGGCGCAGACGATGCCGAGATGTTTCTCGAGGGGGTGGAGCCCGAGCCGTGGGATCCCGACGAGGATGCCACCGGGGCCATCAACTACACCTCGGGGACCACCGCCCGGCCCAAGGGAGTCCAGCTGACCCACCGCACCCTGTGGCTCAACGCCACCGTGTTCGGCTGGTCGACCGGAGTGAGCGACCGAGACGTGTACCTGCACACGCTGCCCATGTTCCACTGCAACGGTTGGGGGATGCCCTTCGCCACCACGGGGATGGGGGTGCCCCAGGTGGTGCTGCGCAAGGTGGACGGTGCCGAGATCCTGCGCCGGGTCGATCGCCATGGGGTGACGCTGATGTGTGGAGCCCCGGCCGTGGTGGCCGGCATCCTCGACGCCGCCGCCGCCTGGGATGGGCCGGTGCCCGGTAGCGGGCAGACCCGCATCGTGGTCGCCGGGGCGGCACCACCCACCCGGTCCATCGAGCGGGTGGAGACCGAGCTGGGGTGGGAATTCATCCAGATCTACGGGCTCACCGAGACGGCGCCGCTGCTCACCATCAACCGGGCACCGGCCGAGTGGGACGGACTCGAGCCGCTGCAGCGGGCGGAGCGGCTGGGCCGTGCCGGGGTGGCCGCACTCGGCGTGGCGCTGGCCACCGACGAAACCGGCGAGGTGCTGGCGCGGTCCAACCACGTGCTCGACGGCTACTGGGCCCAACCCGAGGCCACCGCCGACGCCATTGTCGACGGTTGGTTCCGCACCGGCGACGGCGGCTACATCGATGACGAGTCGTACCTGTCGATAGCGGATCGCAAGAAGGACGTGATCATTTCGGGCGGGGAGAACGTGTCATCCATCGAGGTGGAGGACCGGCTGTTTTCCCATGACGCGGTCGCCGAGGTAGCGGTGATAGGCGTGCCCCACGACAAGTGGGGAGAGACGGTCAAGGCCCTGGTGGTGCTGGCCCCAGACGCCACCGCCGACGAAGACGAGCTCATCGAGTGGTGCCGGGACAAGCTGGCCCACTACAAGTGCCCCACCTCGGTGGAGTTCCGCAGCGAGCTGGCCCGCACCGCCACCGGCAAGCTACAGAAGTACAAGCTGCGCGATGCCTACTGG
>JACDBE010000268.1 GCA_013695075.1 Acidimicrobiia bacterium | reverse complement strand
TGGGGCCGGTCCCGGCCACCACCAAGCTGCTCGACCGGGTGGGTCTCGGTGTTGGCGACATCGACGTAATCGAGCTCAATGAGGCCTTCGCCGCCCAGGCCCTGGCGTGCCTGCGCCAGCTGGGGCTCCCCGACGACGCCGAGCACGTCAATCCCAACGGCGGTGCCATCGCCCTGGGGCACCCACTGGGGATGAGCGGAGCCCGGCTGGCCCTGACCGCCGCCCGCCAGCTCCACGTCCAGGACGCCCGCTACGGCCTGGTGACGATGTGCATCGGTGTCGGCCAGGGCATAGCCATGCTGCTGGAGCGGGTCTAGGACGCCAGCCGCTGCGGAGTTTGATCGGCGGGGACGTAGCCCGTGAACGGCTCGAGGCGTTCGTGGTGACACTGTCGGCACGTCAGCACGGCGTACCCGGCGCCGCCAGGCGCCGCCAAGCTGTCGCAGTGCCCACAGCTGGGACACAAGATGCCGCTGATGATCCAGGCCATGGTTCGCTCCTTCGGGGGTGTGGTGAACGGGAGCATCGACAGGCCTTCAGAATACATTGAGTATATGAAATCCGCCACCTCTTCGTTTACTTTGCTGCGGAAGCGCCGGCCCGTGGGGGGCCGGGAGCGGGTAGGTTTGGACTGGCCACACATCGAGGAGCACACCAGTGACGGACTTCTACCCGCGACACCAAGCGACGCTGGAGCGGGCGTTGGAGGCGATCAGCACCCGCAGGTACTGGAGCCCGTACCCGGAGAGCCCCCGCTCCTATCCCGAGGAGATGCCCACCCAGGGCGACGCCGCCTTCGAGGCGCGGCGCGGCCGTTCCTTCGAGTTCGATGGACACCCGGGGCAGGGGACCACCGCAGGTGACGAGTCGTCCCCGTACGGTCTCGCCCTCGCCATCACCTACCCGCAGGTCACCCCGGCCGAGCTGCTCGATGCCGCCGCCACCGCCCTCCCCGGATGGTCGGCGGCATCACCGCAGCAGCGGGCCGGCATCTGCCTGGAGATCCTCCACCGCCTCTCCCGGCGCAGCTTCGAGATGGCCCATGCCGTGATGCAGACCACCGGCCAGGCGTTCCTGATGGCCTTCCAGGCGGGCGGGCCGCACGCCCTCGACCGGGGGCTGGAGGCGGTGGCCTACGGGTACCGGGAGCTGACCCGCCTCCCCGGACCGATGCGCTGGGAGAAGCCGCAGGGCAAGCGGGACCCGTTGCTGGTCGACAAGCACTGGCGGATCCGGCCGCGGGGGGTGGCGGTGGCCATCGGGGTATCCACCTTCCCCACCTGGAACGGGTACCCGGGCATCTTCGCCAGCCTGGTCACCGGCAACCCGGTCATCGTCAAGCCGCACCCGGCCACGGTGCTCCCGCTGGCGCTGTTCGTCGAGACGGCCAGGGCGGTACTCACCGACGCCGGGCATGAACCCAACGTGGTGACCCTTGCGGTGGACACCGCCGCCGAGCCGATCGCCAAGGAGCTGGTGATGGACCGGCGGGTGGGGATCGTGGACTACACCGGCGGCCCGGAGTTCGGTACCTGGCTGGAGGACAACGTCCGCCACGCCCTCGTCTTCACCGAGAAGGCCGGGGTCAACTCGGTGGTGGTGGACTCCACCGACGACCTCAAGGGGCTGTACCGCAACCTGTCGGTGTCAATGTCGCTTTTCTCCGGGCAGATGTGCACCACCCCGCAGAACGTGTTCGTCCCCGCCGGCGGCATCGAAACCGGCGACGGCCATCTCTCCTTTGATGACTTCGCCACCGGGCTGGCCGCCGCGATTGAGGGCCTGCTCTCCGACGACGGCCGGGCCGGGGATCTGCTCGGCGCCATCAAGGCCGAGGGCACCCTGCGCCGCCTCGACCGGTCCGGCGACGGCGGGACCACGCTGCTCGAGCCCCGCACCGTGACCAATCCCACGTTTCCCGATGCCGTCATCCGCACTCCCCGGCTGGTGAGGGTCGACGCCGCCGACCAAGCCGTGTACATGCGGGAGATGTTCGGCCCGGTCGGTTACGTGGTCGCCACCGAGGGCACCGCGGAGAGCCTGGAACTGGCCGGCACAGCCGCCCGCGACCATGGCGCCATTACCTGGTTGGTGTACACCACCGACGACGAGGTCAGGGCCCGCGCCGAGGATGCCGCCGTCGACGCCGGGGTGGCGGTGGCATTCAATCTCACCGGTGGGCTGTTCGTCAACCAGACGGCGGCGTTCAGCGACTTCCACGTCACCGGGGCCAACCCGGCGGGCAACGCCTCGCTCACCGATCCTGCCTTCGTCGCCGGCCGCTTCCGGGTGGTGGGGGTGCGCACCCCGGCCTGACGCCCGATCCCGACAGGTCGGAGGCCTCGGTCAGGTGCCGACGTAGGACGCCAGGTGCTCGCCGGTGAGGGTGGAGCGGGCGGCGACAAGGTCGGCTGGTGTGCCCTCGAAGACGATCCGGCCGCCATCATGGCCGGCACCGGGGCCGAGGTCGATGATCCAGTCGGCGTGCGCCATCACCGCCTGATGGTGCTCGATGACGATGACGGACTTGCCGGCGTCGACGAGCCGGTCGAGCAGACCGAGCAGCTGCTCGACGTCGGCCAGGTGCAGGCCGGTGGTCGGCTCGTCGAGGACGTAGACCTCACCCTTGTCGGCCATCTGGTTGGCCAGCTTGAGCCGCTGCCGCTCACCGCCGGACAGCGTGGTGAGCGGCTGACCGAGGCTGAGGTAGCCGAGCCCGACATCGGCGAGCCGGTGGAGGATCTTGTGTGCGGCCGGCGTATGCGCCTCGCCATCGCCGAAAAACTCCTCGGCCTCGTTCACCGACATGGCAAGAACTTCGGCGATGTTCCGATCGCCCAGTGCGTACTCCAGCACAGATGCTTGGAACCGCTTCCCCTCGCAGTCCTCGCAGGTGGATTCGACGGTGACCATGACGCCCAGGTCGGTGTAGATGACGCCGGCGCCGTTGCAGGCGGGGCAGGCGCCCTCGGAGTTGGAGCTGAAGAGCGCCGGCTTGACGCCGTTGGCCTTGGCGAACGCCTTGCGGATCGGATCGAGCACGCCGCTGTACGTCGCCGGGTTGCTCC
>JACDBE010000231.1 GCA_013695075.1 Acidimicrobiia bacterium | reverse complement strand
CCCGGCCGACTCCCCTGCTGGGGAGCTTCCGGTGATCCGGGAGGGAAGTCGGCTGGTGCCACCGGCCGAACTCCCCGGCTATCTCGATGAGCTGTCCCGCTTCATGGCCGACTGGTCCCGGTTCCAGTCGGACGCCTGCTACATCGCCGACGACGGCTCGGTCTGCTGACCTGATGCGGGCAAGGCAGGGACGGCACCCGACGAGGTAGTCACTTCGTAGTGGGTGACGGTCGCCTCCCGATCGACCAGGTCCTCGTCGTCCTCGGGGTAGTAGCGGGCCTGCTCGATGTCGTCACCGGCAAAGGCGGTGATGCTCTCCCGCGACTCCCACCAGCTCAGGGTGATCACCTCGGTGCGCCCGTCGCCGAGGTCCCTGATGAGCATCTGCGCCGCCAGGTTGCCAGGGGTCTCCCGGTAGCCGGCGATCCCGGTCCGCTCGATGTAGGTGACATACTCGGGCGCCTGTTCGGTGTGCACCCTCCCTCGCCAGATCCGGGCAATCACGCGCTACTCCCTTCGCTGCGGTGAGGGCGAGCCTACGCCGGGGTCGATCGCCCATCCGGCGTACCCGCGTTCACCCGGAGCTGACAAACTGGACGCCCATGACCGATGTGCTGCGTCTCGCCCACACCTGGGAGCTGACCGCTGACGAGCTGGCCGCCATCCGTGACCTGCTCGACGCCGCCTTCGAGGGAGGATTCAGTGACCACGACTGGGACCACGGGCTCGGCGGGCTGCACGCCGTGGTGTACGACACCGCGGGACCGGCGGCTCATGGCAGCGTGATCATGCGCCGGATGGTGCACGGCGGGCGCTCCTACCGCGTCGGTTACGTGGAGGCCATGGCGGTCCGCCCCGACCGGCGCCGGCAGGGGCTGGGCGGCACCGTGATGGAGGTCCTGGAGCGGATCATCGACGGTGCCTATGAGCTGGGAGCGCTGTCGGCATCCGACGATGGGGCGATGCTGTATCGCAGCCGCAGCTGGATGCTGTGGCCCGGCCGGATAGAGGTGTTCGGCCCTGGTGGTGTGGTTCCGCTTCCTGACGAGGAGGGCTCCACCTACCTGCGCCCGGCCGGTGATCGCCCCCTGCCGGAGCCGGCGGCGGCGCTGGTCTTCGACTGGCGGGATGGGGACCTGCTGTAGACCCGCGTTCACGCAAACTTTGAGCACTTTCCATCGCATAGCGATGGAAAGTGCTCAAAGTTTGACAGCTCAGCGGTCGACGGGGCCCTGGAGCGCCTCGATGGCCTCGATGAGGAAGTCGGGGACGAGTCGGGGGGTGAAGGTCTCCGGATCGATCACCACCTGCACCTGCCGGCCCTCGACGACGGTGCGCGCGGTGGCCTCGTCCCAGGTCTCCAGGGCGAGGCGGAGCGAGGTGCGGCCGAAGCCGGCGGCGCGCACCCCGGTGATCAGTGTGTCGCCGATGCGCCCGGGGGAGCGGAAGTCGATCTCGCAGCGGGCCAGCACCAGGTCGTGTCCGGTGGCGGTCATCCTCTCCCAGCCGTACCCGAGCTCCTCCAGCCAGTCCGTCACCGTGTCGTCGAAGTAGGTGAGGTAGTTGCCGTTGAAGACCAGCCCCTGGGCGTCACTGTCGGAGAAACGGACCCTGCGTCGGTAGGTCACCGGCCAGCTCATCTCGTCCACGGTACCGCGCCACCGGCCGACTGCGTTGGCGGGCTGACATCGGGCGGGCCGTGGCGTACGGTACGTGGTACCGGCCGTGGCCCGTTGGGATTGCAGGTATCTCCGGGCCGTCCGGCCGCTCCCGTCATGCCAGGGGACCCGTCGGCGTGCCGCCATCAACCGGAGAGACAAACCCATGACCACCGTCGACCTGACCAGCGCCCAGATCGCCCCCGACTTCACCGAGGGCTTCGTCCAGACCAAGAAGGAGAAGGAGGACGACCTGCTCGCCCTCGACAACGTCGTCGGTGTCGGGCTCGGCTACAAAGTGACCGACGGGGTGGTCACCAACGAGCGCTGCATCCAGGTCTTCGTCGAGCAGAAGGTCGACCTCGATCTCCTCCCCACCGGCGAGCGCGTCCCCAAGACGGTCAACCGCCGACCCACCGACGTGGTGGCGGTGGGCA
>JACDBE010000227.1 GCA_013695075.1 Acidimicrobiia bacterium | reverse complement strand
GAGGGACCGATGCCGCAGACCCGCTACGTGCTGTCCAAGGCGCTGGCGCGGCACCTGCCGGCGGTGGTGGTGATCAACAAGGTGGATCGGGCCGATGCCAGGCTGGAAGAGGTGGTCGACGACACCTACCAGCTGTTCTTCGACCTGGACGCCAAGGACCATCACATCGACTTCCCCATCGTGTCCACCGTCGCCCGCCAGGGTCGCAGCATGGTGGGGTTGGGCATGCCCGGCGCCGACGCCGACATGGCCCCCCTGCTCGACACCGTGGTGGCCACCATCCCGGCGCCGTCGGGGGATCCGGGGGCGGCGTTGCAGGCACTGGTCACCAACCTGGACGCCTCCGACTACCTGGGCCGGTTGGCCATCGGCCGGGTGGCCCAGGGCACGTTGCGCCGCGGCGAGAACGTGGCGTTGTGCCACGACGACTCCGACCTCCCTCCGCTGCGGCGCCGGCTGACCGAGCTGCTCGCCTTTTGCGGTCTGGGCCGAGACCCCGTCGACGCCGTCACCGCCGGCGACCTGTTCGTCGTCGCTGGGTTTCCCGAGGTGGAGATCGGCGACACGTTGGCGGACCCGGACGATCCGCGGCCGTTGCCCCGCATCGAGGTCGACGAGCCGGTGCTGCGGATGACCTTCGGGGTGAGCACCTCACCGCTGGCCGGTGGTGACGGCGCCTTCCTCACTTCACGCCAGATCAGGGAGCGGTTGGAGCGGGAGGTGCGGGGCAACGTGTCGATCCGCATCGGGCCCACCTCCTCGCCGGAGGTCGTCGAGGTGGCGGGGCGGGGCGAGCTGCAGCTGGCGGTGCTCATCGAGGCGATGCGACGAGAGGGGTTCGAGCTCCAGGTGAGCCGCCCCGAGGTGATCCTGCGCGAGATCGGGGGGATTCCCCACGAGCCGGTGGAGCGGGCGGTGATCGACGTTCCCGACGGCCATGTGGGTACGGTCACCCAGGCGGTGGCCCCCCGCAAGGGCAAGGTGACCGACCTGCGCCGGGGTGACGCCGGCAGGACCGTGGTCACCCTGGAGGCACCGGCCAGGGGGCTGCTCGGGTTGCGCTCGTTGCTGATGACCGCCACCAGGGGGACCGCCCTGGTCCACCAGCATCACGCCGGGTGGATGCCGTGGGCCGGCGAGCTGCCGCATCGGGTCGGGGGGGCGATGGTCGCCGACCGCACCGGGGCCGCCACCGCCTTTGCGCTCGACAACCTGCAGAAGCGGGGTCACCTGTTCATCGAGCCCGGCACCGACGTCTACGAGGGCATGGTCATCGGCGAGGCATCCCGTCCCGAGGACATGGTGGTGAACGCCGCCCGCGCCAAACAGCTGACCAACATCCGCACCCACGCCAAGGACGAGGCGGTCCGCCTCGACCCGGTGCGGCGGTTCACCCTGGAGACCGCCATCGAGTGGATCGCCGACGATGAGCTGGTGGAGGTCACCCCCAAGGCAATCCGGGTGCGCAAGCGCCACCTCACCGAATCCGACCGCCGCCTCGCCGCCAAGCGCACCAGCAGGCAACCGTGAGTGTGTGGACGGATTTCGGCGCAGGCTGGCTTGACTGGCTCGACCGGCGGCGTCAGACCCTTTCGACCTTGTCGCCGGTGCGTACGCTGCCCTCTTCGACGATGCGGGCGTTGACACCGCGCAGACGTAAGGGGGCGCCGACGTCACCGTTGACGAAGCGGAGGGCGTCGGCACCGAAGCGGTTGGAGAACTTGTTGCATCCGGTGTGGGGCTTGGCCGAGATCTCGATCAGGGCCGTCCCCACCCGGAGCCGGCTACCGGCAGGCAGGTTGGCGACACCGATGTCGAAATCGACGTAGAGCTGGTCGCCGGCCAGACAGTCAGCGGTTGCACCAAGGCATGGTATCCGCCAGGGGCGCAACGGGCGTGATCTGGATCGGCGGCGCATAGCAGCGCCACGGTGGGACCGCTGTCGAGGACCAGGCTCATGGGATGCGGAAACAGCTCCGGTGCGGTGCCTCGGGATCCTCTTCCATCACCTGGGCAATGCCAACCGGACGCCGCACCCCTTCGATACGGGGGCGGCGACCGGCGCGAATGGTCGCCGCCTCGGCGGCCACCGTCTTCCCGAGGAGCACGGAGAGCGAGACCTGGCGCCGTCTGGCCTCCTGCTTGAGGACGGCCAGGTCATCCGCCTCGGCGGTAACGGTGGTACGACGCAGCATGATGTGAGGACGGTAAACATTTGCGAAACGAGGGCGATCCCTGCCGCCAGACCGGGCCGTCCCGGTACCATCGCCCTATGGACGACAGCCCCGGCGGCGGACAACGCGTCCTGGTGGTGGACGACGAGCCGCGCGTGCGCGAGGTGGTGGCCACCTACCTGCAGCGCGACGGGTTCCGGGTGAAGACGGCGGCCGACGGCAGCACCGCCCGCGCCTGCCTACGGGAGTTCAACCCCGACCTGGTGGTGCTCGACCTGATGCTCCCCGCCGTGTCCGGGTTGACCCTGCTGCGTGACATCCGCCGCATCGGCGATCTGCCGGTGATCGTCCTCTCCGCCCGAACCGACGAAGCCGATCGGGTGACCGGCCTCGAGCTGGGGGCAGACGACTACGTGATCAAGCCATTCTCCCCGCGCGAGCTGGTGGCCCGGGTCCACTCGGTGATGCGGCGGGCGACCGCCACCATGCCGGCGGGTCCGCTGTCGTTCCGTGGGCTCGAAATCGACCTGGCCAGCCGCACCATCCAGCTGGATGGCAGCGAAATCGAGTTCACCGCCAAGGAGTTCGACCTGCTCGCCTTTCTCGCCTCCCATCCCCGCAAGGTGTTCCGCCGCGGCCAGCTGCTGGAGCAGGTGTGGGGTTCCTCGGTGGAGTGGCAGGACCCGGCCACGGTGACCGTCCACGTGCGGCGGCTCCGTCAGAAGATCGAGACCGACCCCCAGGCCCCGACGCGGATCATGACCGTGTGGGGGGTCGGCTACCGGTTCGAACCATGAAGGCGATGGCCTGGGCGGTGGCGGTGGTGCTGGTCGGCGGCGTGCTGCTGGCCGAGCTGGTGATGGACCTCAACGGCCCCGACCGACGCCGCCTGTATGCACTGTTCGGGGTGGCGGCACTCGGCACCTTTCTCGCCGCCCTGGGGGCGCTGCGGGCGCTGTCCCGGGCTCGGTCGCTGCTCACCAGCCTGCGCATCGTGGCGTTGGCGGCGGTGGCGGTCACCGCAGCCGTCGTCGCCGGGTCCTCGGTGGGGATGTTCATCGACCGCCACGACCTGAGCCTGGTGCTGGTCGCTTTGCTCCTCGGGGTGGGGTTGGGTGGAGTGCTGGCGGTCGGACTGGCCGGTAGCCTCACCGGTGACCTGGCGGCGGTGTCACGCACCGCCCGCGCCGTTGCCGATGGGGACTTCTCGGTGCGCACGGGGATAGACCGGCGCGACGAGTTGGGGCGGGCGGGTCGGGCCTTCGACGAGATGGTGCAACGGTTGGAGGCTTCGGAGGAGGAGCGCAAACAACTGCTGGCGGCCATCAGCCACGACCTGCGCACCCCGCTGTCGTCGATGCAGGCGGCGGTGGAAGCCCTCCAGGATGATGTGGCTCCCGATCCGGCGGCGTACCTGCGGGGCATGGGTCACGATCTGGCCCATCTAGGGCGGCTGGTCGATGACCTGTTCATGCTGGCCCGCATCGACGCCGGCCGCCTCGAGCTGGCGCCGACCCAGGTCGATCTCGCCGAGTTGGCCGACGAGGCCGTCGAGGCGGTGACACCCACCGCGGCGGTGCGGGGGGTGAGGCTCAGCGTGGACGCCCCCGGCCGGATCGAGGTGATGGCCGACCCGGCAGCGCTGGGCCGCGTCTTCCGCAACCTGCTGGCCAATGCGGTGCGACACAGTCCCGACTCGGGTGAGGTGACGGTGCTGGTGGCGCGCACCGATCAGCAGGTGGAGACCGTGGTCAGCGACGAGGGCGCCGGGTTCACCGATGAGATCAGGCCGGTCGCCTTCGATCGGTTCGTACGCGCCGACGGCTCGCGCAGCCGGGAATCCGGGGGAAGCGGTCTCGGTCTGGCCATCGCCAAGGGGATCATCGACGCCCACGGGGGCAGCATCGCCATCGGCGACGGCCCGGGGGGTCGGGTCCGGTTCCTGCTCCCCGCCAACGGTGCAACCCGTCGATCCCCAGCCACCAAGCGATAGCCCCACCCGCGGGGACCGGACGGCTCGATGGCACCCCAGTCATCGACTCCGCCGCCGGCGTTGTCGGAATCGCCGTAAGCCACCCTCAGCTGTAGTCGGCAATACCTCGCTGGCGGGCGACACGAGCGAGAATGGTGTCGAAGGTGACCAGTCCGCCACCTGCCTGCTCGGTGTAGCACCCCAAGTCAGGTGATACACCTCGCTCATCGTGCGACCGACATTCCTCTTAGAGCCGGCCGGCTTCGATGATCCGCTGTAGGAAGCGCTGCGTGCGCTCCTGCTGCGGGTTGGTGAAGATCTCAGCGGGAGGGCCATGCTCCAGGATCCGCCCCCCGTCGAGGAAGCACACCCGGTCGGCCACCTCCCTGGCGAAGCCCATCTCGTGGGTGGCGATGACCATCGTCATCCCATCGTCCTTGAGCTGGCGCACCACGTTGAGGACCTCGGCCACCAGCTCGGGATCGAGCGCCGAGGTGATCTCGTCGAGCAGCATCAGCGCCGGCTGGGAGGCCAGAGCGCGCACGATGGCCACCCGTTGCTGCTGCCCACCGGAGAGTCGATCGGGGTAGTCGGCCTCCTTGTCGACCAGCCCGAACCGGTAGAGGAGGCTGCGGGCCCGTTGCTCGGCGTCGGCTCGTTCCATGCGGTGTACCCGCCGTGGCGACAGCGTGATGTTGTCGAGCACGGTGAGGTGCGGGAAGAGGTTGAAGGCCTGGAACACGATCCCGATGCCGTGGCGCACGGCGTCGGCGTCGACACCGCGGGCGGTGATCACCCTGCCGTCGAGGATGATCTCCCCCGTGTCGATGGGGACCAGCAGGTCGATGCACTTGAGCAGGGTGGACTTGCCCGATCCCGACGACCCGATGAGGCACACTACGTCGTGTTCGGCTACAGCGAGATTGACGTCGACCAGCACCGGCTTGCCGTCGAACGCCTTGGACACGGCGCGCACCTCGAGCTTGGCGACGGCGGTCATCCGGCCTGCTTGCGGCGGCGGTCCCGGGCGGCGTACCAGTCGGTGAAGCGGGCCACCGGCACCGACACCGCCAGGAACAGCACCGCCGCCGCCACGTAGCCGGTGTAGTTGAAGGTGCGGGCGTTGTAGATCTGCGCTTCCCGCACCGCCTCACGGATGCCGAGGATGTACACCAGCGCCACGTCCTTTTGCAGGCTGACGAACCCGTTGAGCAGCGCCGGCACCACGTTGCGCACCGCCTGCGGCACAAGCACGTGGCGCAGCGCCTGCCACTGGGTCAGCCCCAGCGCCCGCGCCGACATCCGCTGGCTCTCGTGTACGGACTCGATCCCGGCGCGGTACACCTCGGCGGTGTACGCCGAGTAGGACAGCACCAGGGCGGCCAGCCCCCAAAACAGCGGGCTGCGGGGCACCCCGGGAAGATCGAGGGCGGGGATCCCGAAGCCCAGCAGCAGCACCAGCAGGATGATGGGGATGCCCCGCATCAGGTCGATGTAGACCACGGTCATCGCCCGCAGCGGGAAGAACGCCGGCCCCCGCAGCGCCCGGATCACCGCCAGCAGCAGGGCGAACACCAGGATGGCCACCTCGGCTACTAGGAACATCCGCACGTCGAGCCAGAACCCGGACACCACCGCCGGCCACGACTCGGCGAAGTTCTCCGGGTTGAAGAACTGGCGCTGCACCGCCGGCCAGGTCTCCGAGGTGAGGATCCACCACGAGGCGGCGGCCACCACCACCACGGTGGAGGCGGCGGCGATCAGGGCGCCGCGGGCACCCTGTTCGGTGGTCAGTGACCGCCACCGGGTCTCCGGCGGTGCGGCGCCCGGAACGTCGACGGCCGGTGGCCCCGATCCGATCACCCGTCAGGGGGTGATGGTCGGGATGTCGCCGCCGTTGGCCAGGTACTGCTCCTCGAGGGCGGCCAGGGTGCCGTCGTCAGTCGCCGCCGCCAGGGCGACGTTGACGCATTCGACCAGCGGGTTGCCATCGGCGAACAGCATCCCCAGCTCCTCGGCCGCCTCACCGGGCGTTTCGAACTGACCGACGATGGCGGTGTCGGGCATCTCCACGGCGGTGATGAAGAACGCCGTCGGCAGATCGAACACCAGGGCGTCGACCTGTTGGGCGTCGATGGCCGACTTGGCGTCGGCGTTGGTGTCGTACACGCTCGCTGGGGTGGTGGGCTGGATGACGTCCTCGATGTAGTCCAGGCTGGTGGTGCCGATCTGGGCCCCCAGCCGGAACTCGGCCAGGTCACCCACCGTGGTGGCGGCCGCCACCGGGGAGTCGGCGAACGCCACCAGCGCCTGCTTCACGGTGTAGTACCCGTCGGAGAAGTCGACCACCTCGTCCCGCTCGTCGCTGATGGAGTACTGCTGGATGTTGAAGTCGAAGTCCTTGGGCCCGGGGGCGATGGCCTCGTTGAAGTCGGTGCGGATCCACGTCACCTGGTCGTCGCTGAAGCCCATGGCGTTGGCCACGGCGTAGACCACGGCGGCTTCGAACCCCTCACCCCCGGCGGGGTCGTCGTCGAGCACCCAGGGCGGGAAGGCCGGCTCGCCGGTGGCCACGGTCAGGGTGCCGGGGGTCACCAGCTCCAGGTTGTCTATGCCGCACGTATCTGCGTTGGTGGCGGTGGCGGCGGTGGTGCTGGTGGCGGCGTCCCCGCTGGTGGTGGCGGCGGCGCCGTCGTCGTCACCACCGCAGGCGGAGGCCGCCACGGCGAGCACCGCGGCCACGGTCAGCATCGTTCTCCAGCGCATCGTTGTCCTCCTCGGGATGGGGCAAGCGTAGGCAGCGGCGAGCGCAGCTGGCCGCACCCTCGCCAACTTCAGCGGATCGCGGGTCACCACGACACGTAGCAGCCTTAGGTTGCAGGATTTACCACCAGCCCTGGCGTTTGGTCCAACGCAGCAGCAGCCCGCTGATCAGGGCCATGGCGGCCAGGGCGGCGGCGAGGTGGCCCCAGTGGGTCGATCCGTTGACGATGACGTTCATGCCGTATATCGACGCCAATGCGGTGATCGGCAGGGTCACCGCCGCCAGCACCGCCAGCCGCTCCATGGCCACCGTCATCTTGGTGGCGGTCTTGGTCTGGTAGTAGTCGATGACCCCGGCCACGAACTCCCGCTCGCTGTCGCCGATGTGGCGGACCCGCTCGAAGCGGTCGGACAGGTCCGCCATCAGATCCCGATCGTCGAATGTCGGGGTCCCCGCCACGCCAGCCATCCGCCCGAACACCTCATGGGTGTTGCCGGCCATGGTGCGCAGGGTGACCAGCTCGTGGCGGAGCAGGAACATGCGTTCCAGCAGCTGCTCGGGGTGGCGCAGGTCGTCGCGCATCACATCCTGCTCCAGGGCGGAAGCCCGACCGGCCAGGGCGTCGAGCACGGTGCGATGCTCTCGGGCCAACCCCGACACCAGGGCGTGAGATAGCTCGGACGGGGACTTCGGGTGCAGCCTTCCGGCATCCAACCGGGTCCGCAGCTCCTCGGTGTGGCGGTCGACCTGTTGGGGGTCGATGTCGGGGTTGTGCGGTCCGCGCAGCGTGATGAGGGCGTCGTCACGGATGAACTGCTCGATCTGGAGCAGGTGGACATGCCCTGCCCGGCCGATCAGCGGGCGATGCACCACCACGAACCAGTGGTCGGGGTACCCGTGGAAGGTGGGCAGGTGGGTCCGTTGCCCGCAAGCGGCGATCGCCTGCGGGTGGCACCCGAACTCGTTGCGCAACAGGGCGGCGGCCTCGTCGTCCCATCCGTCGAGGTGGAGCCACAGGAACCCGTCGCTGCGGTGGCGCCAGCGAACGAGGTCATCCGCACCTCCAACCTCGACCGCGCTCGGCGTCACATATCGCAGATGCATGGCTCGGTGGCAACGGTACCACCGCGCCCACCGGGTTCGGAGGGTGGCATCGATCTAATAGGCCCGCGGACCCATATCGGGCGCCCGCCAGGTACCGGTACCTTCCAGCCGGTCGCGACCAGGTACCATCGCGCCCCCCGAAGGAGCCATAATCATCATGGACCGAACGACCGATGTCGTCATCATTGGCGGTGGACCGGCCGGGGCCGCGATGGCCCTCCTGCTGCTCGACAGGGGTATCACTCCGATCATCGTCGAGCGCGAGGATTACCCCCGCTTCCACATCGGCGAGTCGATGACCGGCGAATGCGGCGCCATCGTGCGCGGCATGGGATTCGGCGACAAGATGAACGCCGCCGGTCACCCGGTCAAGCACGGGGTCACCGTGTTCGGCACCCGGGGCAACCCCGACTGGTGGGTGCCCGTTATGCGGCGCGACGAAGAGGGCCTCCACGACCAGGTGACCTGGCAGGTGCGTCGCAGCGTGTTCGACGCCATGCTGCTCGACACCGCCGTGGAGCGGGGCGCCGAGTTGATCAAGGGGCGGGCATCCGATCCCATCCTCGACGAGGAGGGGACGATGGTCGGGGTCACCGTCGCCACCGCCGACGGGCCCACCATCTCGATCGGTGCCCAGCTCACCCTGGACTGCTCCGGTCAGGCCACGTTCCTGGCCAACAGGAAGGTCACCGGACCCAAGTACCTGGGGTCCTACGACAAGCAGATCGCCCAATTCACCCACATATCCGACTACCAGCGGGGCCCGGGAGGCGACGACCGGACCGATCAACCGGGCAACACCCACATCTTCTACACCAAGAAGTACCACTGGGCATGGGCGATCCCCATCGACGACGAGGTCACCAGCATCGGCATCGTCACCCCCGCCGGCTACTTCAAGGAGAAGGGCGAGCCCCGCCAGGATTTCGTGCTGCGCGAGATCCAGGAGCTCAACAAGGGGCTGGCGGAACGGGTCCCGGTGGGGGTGATGACCGAACCGGCGCGCACCGTCCCCAACTACTCGTTCCAGGTGCGCAAGTTCGCCGGTCCGGGGTACATGTGCATCGGCGACTCGCACCGTTTCGTCGACCCCATCTTCTCTTTCGGGCTGTACGTGGCGCTGCGGGAGGCCACCATGGCGGTGGAGGCCGCCACCGCCTATCTGTCCGGCGAGGGTCGGGACAGCGACAACCCGTTCCACGACTACATGGTGCGGGTGGAGAAGGGCATCGACGTGCTCGAGGACGTGCTGGACACCTTCTGGGAGAACCCGCTGGCGTTCGCCTACCTGGTGCACAGCAAGTACCGCTCACCGCTCACCGACGTCTTCGCCGGGCGCATCTACGACGACATGATGCAGGACCCCATCTTCGATACTGCGCTTGGCGACTTCCGCCGCCTGCTCAACCGGGAGCGTACCTACGACGACGAGGGGCTGTACTCGGTGCCCATCGGGTCCCGTTTCCACCCCGAACGGGCCCCGCTGTGGAACTCGACGCTGAGCGACTTCGAGTCCACCGAAGCGTGGCTGCGCGAGGCCAGCTGAGTCGCCGCCGGCGGTGGTCCCCGCTCTGGCCGCAGCCGGCGGGTAGCGCAGGTCGGCGGCGGGCAGCGGCTAGAGGCGTGAGACCTCGAGGAAGGGAGGGGCAGCTGTGAGGCCGCTCGATGCCGGGCAGGTGGTTGGTTTCCTGCTGCTCGACCTCACCCTGATCGTGGTGATGGCCCGCCTGGTGGGTTCGCTGTTCGTACGGATCGGCCAACCCCGGGTGGTCGGCGAGATCGTCGCCGGTGTCCTGCTGGGCCCGACCCTGCTCGGCCCGGCGTTGTGGGGTGGCTTCTCCGCCCCCGACGTCCTCCACTGCGCCCAGGCGCTGGTGGCGGCACCTCCGGGAACGGTGGAGAGCCCCACCTGGTGCCTGTTCCCCGCCCAGGCCCGCACCATCATCGGCGGGATCGGCCAGGTGGCCCTGCTGGTGTTCATGTTCCTCACCGGGCTCGAGGTCGACGGCGGGCTGCTCAAGGGCAGGATGCGGGGCATCGTCTTGGTGGGGGCCGGTGTGGTCGCCATCCCGATGGCGTTGGGGCTGGTGATCGGCCCGGTCATGGCCACCGACGTCTTCAAGCCGGCGGAGGCCTCCGACCTCGGCTTCATTCTGTTCGTGGGGGCAATGATGGCGGTCACCGCCTTTCCGGTGATGGTGCGCATCCTCCAGGAGAAGGGGCTCACCTTGTCGAGGATGGGCGCTACCGGGATCGCCGCCGCCGCGGTGTGCACGGTGGTGATGTTCATGGCGGCGTCGTCGGCGGCGTCGCTGGCGCGGGGCGAGGCGGTGAGCGGCCTCACCGTCAAGCTGGCGCTGTCGGTGGCGTACCTCGCCGCCATGATGCTCGCCGTCAAACCGCTGATGGCACGAGCCGCCCGCCGTTACCAGTCCACGGGCAGCCTCGACTCGGGTCTGTTCGCCCTGATCTTCGTGGTGATGCTCGCCTCCGGCTACGTGGCGCATCTCCTGGGGATGACGGTGATCGTCGGCGGATTCATGGCCGGTCTGGCGATGCCGGTGCGCAAGCCGTTGTTCGCCGACATGAGCCACCGGCTGGCGGAGCTGACCGGAACCATCCTGCTGCCCATCTTCCTGGCCTTCTCCGGGCTGGGCACCGACTTCACCAGGCTGTCGGTTGCCGCCATGGGTGGGCTCGGGCTGTTCCTGCTGGGCGGCATCGTCAGCAAGTGGCTGGGCGGGGCGGCGCTGGCCCGCCTCGGCGGCATGTCGTGGGCGGAGGGCAACGTGCTCGGCGTGCTGATGAACTGCCGCGGCCTCCTGGTGCTGGTGGTGGCCCTCGAGGGTGTCCAAGCCAACGTCATCTCGCCGGTGGCCCAGGTGGGGGCGGTGATGATGGCGTTGATCACCACCGCCATGACCGGTCCCCTGTTCGATCGGTTCATGCGCTCGGTGCCCACCGACAAGCCGCCCAGTGGCGACACCAAAGCGGCGATGGCGGACACGCTGACCGCCTGAGCCGGCACCGCAACCGGTCCTGAACGCAAACTTTGAGCGATTTCCATCGCTATGCGATGGAA